>JBAYBU010000026.1:0-9415 GCA_041669105.1 Bacteroidales bacterium
TATCTCTTCTAACCTTTCCGATTCAAAGAGGTAGATCCCATCTTTCCAAGAGATATATGTATTAACATCTACCATTTGTATGCTAGTCTCTCTATTTCCTATTTCTAAAGTAAATTGTTCATTTGGCTTGAGTTTTTCGTGAATCTCTTTATTGTCTAATGTGCAGTATTTTACCTCTACATTGCCCTCTACCAACGTGGTCTTTATGGTTTTTTCGTATGGATAAGCCTTAACATTAAAGGCAGTGCCTTTTACTATTACCTCTTGGCAGTGAGTTCTTACGAAAAAAGGTTTTTCGTAATCTTTAACTATCTCAAAATAGGCCTCACCATTAATAGTTACCTCTCTTTTTGAATTAGAGAACTTACCAGGATAGACAATTGATGATTCTGAGTTCAAAACAACACAACTACCATCTTGTAGCTTTACTGTAAAAGATCTCTTTTTTGGAACATTAAAGGTGTGAATAGATTTAGCAGAAAATGAGGTAGCACTATAGTCCAAAGTATCTCCATACAACTTAAACCCCTTAGCCATTAATTTAGTAATATCGGCAGCATCTGTTAGTATCAAAGGCCTCCCCTTGCCCAGTATCACAGATACCTTGGTTGCGTGTAACTTATAATGCTTAGCTTGATTGATATTCATTATAAAAAATGCCCCCGAAACTAGCAATAGAGCAACAGCTGCAATCTTTAACAAATACCCTACTCTCTTTTTAAAATAAATTTTGCTTTTTGAGACTTTATCTCTCCTACTTGCATCAATTGCTAATTTATCATTATAGAACAATCCTTTCTGTTTAGCAGGCAAGTTTTTTAAAACGAAATTAGCCTCGGCACTCTTTGCATCTAAATAGCCCCTACTAGTGATTTTTTCGTATAAACTTCTGTTATTTGCAGAATTAGCAAGCCACTCCTTTAACTCACAAACCTCAGAATCTGTAACTTCTTCTAGTAGTGATTTCAGGATTAGGTTTTTTAAACGTTGGATTTGTTCTTCTTGATTTAACATTTTATCTCTCTTTTATAACTGGGGTATACTACTCTTTTTGGATAATAAGTTATACTCCCATATACATAAGACAACGATAAATACGAAAAGGGTGGAATGGCTGGGATTATTTTTATAATAAATTAGATGTTGTTAAAATGAGAGTGCTTGCTTTAGATAAAATCTAGATTATTAAATAAAATTAACTTAGAAAAGAGTTTAAAGCTTCTCACATCCTAATATGCTGGCAATCATTGATAGAAAGAGTTATTTAAATAAAACATAAGCAAGACAAACAGATTTTTAAGCTGCTCTCTTAGCAACTGTTTTGCTCGCTGCTTCTGACTCTTAACGGTATTTACAGAAATATTTAACTCCTGGGCAATCTCTTTGTTAGAAAGCTTTTGTACATAACCCATTTTAAAAACCTTCTTGCATCTATTCGGCAGAGCCTCCACCGCCTCTAGCAATTCCCAAAGTAGTTCGTCTTCTATCCGTTTAAGCATATAATCTTCATCTTCACTAATATAGAGATGGGGGTGGGAGTCAATATCATGATTTAAACTCAACTTGTCCTTTTTGATAAAATTTAAACAAGCATTATGAACTGCTCTATAAAGATATGGTTTAAAAGAGTTTACATAAGCTAAGGAGTTATCCTTCTCATAAATATTTAAGAACACAGTCTGCACAATATCCTGAGCATCATCTAATGATTGCACCATTCTATAAGCATACAAGCAAAGTCTTAAACGATACTCATTATATATTTTATCAAAATCTTTATCCACAATAACCCTTTACAATAGCATAAATAGCCCACTGCAAATATAGCTAATTTGAAGGTAAGCGCAAGCTTAAAAAGAGGGTGTCCAAGCCCCAAAACTCTCTCAAAGCTTTTAAAAGCTTTGAGAGAGTTTTATTATAAAAGATTCTGGTAGACAAACATTTTCTAAATTTACTGCGTCCTTAAAGAGTGGAGCAATCTGTTCATCTTTAAAGCCTGCTATACCACAACCTATACGAGTAACATAAAAAAATTTATCTTGATTTTGCTGAGCATATTTAATAAACTTATCTACATAGGGAGCAATGGTCTCTACCCCTCCTTGCATAGTTGGAATAGCATAGCTTTGGCCTTGCAAACCAACTCCCTGCCCATAGATAGCTCCAAATTTATTTAACGCTACACGTGCAGCTCCTCCAACGTGTCTTCCAGCTAAATTACTACCAAAGACAAAAACCTCGTCAAACGCTAAAGAACTAATCTGTTCTGGAGTAAATTCAGGACGGCTTTTTGAATTTTCTTTCATTTTTCTATTTTTTACTATGTTCAATCCATAAAAGATCCTGAACGTGATACCCAGCTTCCTTAGCCATTTTTAGATAGATATCCTCTACCTCTTTTGGGATATCTGCTTCACGAGAAAGAATCCATAAATACTTAAACTTAGAGCCGCCAATCAAAGCATATCTGTAATCAGGATCTATTGCTATTACATTATACCCCGAATAGAATGGTCCAAAGAAAGAGACCTTGAGCATTGCAATATTTTCATCTTTAGCAAACTTAGCCTTGCCAATCGCCTGGCTCCACTCTTTTGTTACTGTATTAAACCCTCTATTGTCTACTTTAATTGTGCCATCTTCGTTTAGAGAATAATGGGCAGTAACATTATTTAAATCTTTCTCGTATTTAAAGTCTATTCTTGCGATCTCGTACCATTTACCAAGATATCTTTCACTCTCGAAAGGTGTTATAGCTACAACTCCTTTAGGAATTGTAGAGCAAGAAAATAATGTGGCCATAATCATTATTATTAATAGATAAATTAATTTTCTTATTTCCATATCCAATATCGTTAATTGTTTACATATCATCCTACCTGCTATAAAGTTATAACAACTTAATAGTTCCACCAAAAGATTTTAGACAAATTTAGTGGTCCTAAAACAGCTCTTTGGGGTAATTTTTAAGAACTGTTCATACGGGATGCCTCCTGTTCCTACGAGCAAAACTTTTTGTGACTAGAACTTCTGTGCAAACACGCCCATACCGGCATTGTGCGCTTTCATTCCGCTCTTTACCTCTAAGCCAATTACTCTACTGCCTTTTTCTAAGATAAAATCTACTTCATTATTACCCTCGCGCCAATAGTAGAGATTATATCTTTCAGAAATAGAGTGATTAATTAAATGTGCGCCTACTGCAGATTCAACAAGCCTTCCAGAAACTCTCTCAAAGCTTTTAAAAGCTTTGAGAGAGTTTCTGGAAACTTTAAGCGAGTTTTATTACTTTTACAGGCAGAAATATATTTATATTTAAACTAGAAAGCTATGAGAAATAATATTTACTCATTAATGTTGATTGCATTTTCTTGTGCAACTCTGTTAATGATTCCCGCCTGCAACAAAGGTCAAACAGGTGAAAAAGATGCGTTTAATAATGGAACTTCTGTTAGGAATATGGTTGTTGTTATAAGTGATGTCCATTTAGGGGCCAATCTAGACTATGCAGAGATTAATAGAAATCTGAAACCTCTAGAGCTTTTATTGAACAAAATTAAAACCTCGGCAAATGTAAAAGAGCTTGTAATTGCAGGGGATTTGCTAGATGAGTGGTTTGTACCAGGCAATGTAGATACCTATAATGGGAAAGACCAGAGCGATTTTGTGCAGCGTATAGCGTTGGCCAATAAAGGGGTTATAGATTTATTTAATAATATTATACAAGAGGGGAAAATTCTGGTTACCTATGTCCCAGGAAATCATGATTTAACAATAACTGCCCAAAATATAGACCTTATTCTACCTGGAATAAATCAAGCAAGAGATAATGTTTTAGGTTTAGGCACATACTCTCCAACAGATTTCCCCGAACTAGCTATTGAACATGGGCACCGCTATAATTTCTTTTGCGCCCCCGATCCTTTTTCTAACCAAGATATTGCCCCAGGAACAATAATGCCTCCTGGATACTTTTTTACAAGAATTGCTGCAACTTATATAGTGCAAAAACTTCCTGGGGGCAAAGGCTTTGTTACTCCAATCACCCCCAATACATTGGGAGATGAAAGTCAAACTAATTTGTTCAAATATTGGAAGCTGTGGGAGTGGGCAGCAACACTATTCACAATTGAAAATAAGTTTGATCAGAAGTTTATTATAACAAATGTTAATGGACTTACTGGCAACTACTCTGTAAATGACCTACTTCCCTATCAACCAAAACCAAATGGACAAATAGATGTAAATCTCTACAACGGCATTCAAGACAATTGGATGGAGAGACAAGCCATAAACCTAGTTAGTAAGCCCATTGCTACAGATCGCGCAATTGAGTTTGCCAGTAGCGATCCCGAAACAGATAGCCAATCTAATCTTCAATATTTTTCAAATCCAAATTCAAATAAAAGAGTTGTTGTTTTTGGACATAGCCATGTAGCTAGAATAGATGCTTATGAAAACCACAACGGTCAAAAATCTATCTATGCCAACTCGGGCACTTGGATAGATCACAACCCCAAAGGGCCAACTACAACTTTTATTGTAATAACTCCACAAAACAAAAAACCCTCATCTGAAACTTATATAAAGCTATACAATTTTGATAATGAAACTATTACCCAAATAGCTATAGACTCATTGCGTATCTAAAAAAACATTTAACCCAAAAAAACTCTCTCAAAGCTTTTAAAAGCTTTGAGAGAGTTTTTCTATGTTACAACTATGATAGCTACTGTGTTGCTATCATGTTCAAAGCAAGAAGAGCTTAATCCCGAAAGTGCAAAAACTGCTCTTTCTGTTAAGGCTGGAATTATGGTAGGAACACCTACCAAAGCAATAATTGATGGAACTACATTTCCAGACGGATCTAGTATTGGGGTACAGGTTCGTAAATTAGGGCAATCTAATTATTTGGCAGGGACCCTAACTAATGTTAAATATACCTACGCTGCCGCAGGAACTACATGGAGTACAACAACACCGTTTTACCTAACAAATGTCCTAGGAGAGGTGTATGCATATTACCCATATGCCATAGTTGGAGATAATAAAACTGCTTTTAGTACGATACCTGTTACTATTGATGCTACTATAACCACTGGAGCAGAAATAGATTACATGTATGCGACTCCTCTTACTGGAGTAAATAGCGTAAGTAATGCAACAGGTAAAGAGAAGGCTACCTTGGTAATGAAACACGCTTTCTCTCAAATATCGTTTTATGTTTATAAAACCAACTACTCTGGAACTGGCACTTTAACTCAATTCAAAATTGAAGATGCAGCTGCAACAACTTTTATTAAAACTAGTAGCACAGCATTAACAATGGATATTACAGACGGAACTCTTGCCGGAGGAGCAAAAGGAACACTTGATAGAACTCTTACAGCACCAGTTACATTAACAGCAATTGCACCAGACGCAAACATAGCAACACTTAAGGGTCAAGTAAATGCAACTACCTTGGCAGTTCCAACAACTGCTTTTGCAATAGGGGATATCAA
This sequence comes from Bacteroidales bacterium, assembly GCA_041669105.1. Classification (GTDB taxonomy): domain Bacteria; phylum Bacteroidota; class Bacteroidia; order Bacteroidales; family UBA932; genus Bact-08. The sequence continues at coordinate 5,505 of JBAYBU010000026.1, forward strand.
ATTTACTTTCATAATAGATGGAGAGACCTACACTGCCACAAATAACACCGCAATTACTTGGTTATCTGGCAAGCAATATATTTATACTGCAAAATTAGAGGGTACAGGTCTTATAATTCTTAGTGCTACTATTACAGATTGGGATACAGAATCGGGTGGACTAATAGATATCAAATGAAACTAGGTCAATTATTTATTGTTGCTTCAGTTTTGGTTCTTGCAATAAGCTGCACTAAGAACGAAACCGATCCTGGATACCTCCCAGTACCACTATCTATTGTTCCAATGATGAATAAAGATGAAACAACAATAACTCATTTAGATAATTACATTGAACTATACCAGTTTGGAATACAAGTAACAAACCCGAGCGGAACGGAACTTTATACTCTAAATTTAAAGAGTGTTAAATTATTTAAGAGTGACACTTGGGTGCTCTCCCCTCCAGTTCCTATATATTGCCCAAAAGCAAAAATCTATGGCTATAGCCCATACTCTGCTATAGAGAGTGATTTAACCGGAATCGGAGAGAGAGCACAACTGCTTCTAGATATTCCTAAAAGCCAAGTTATGAGAGAACAAATTGATTACCTCTATGCCTCTCAAGATAAAACTTTGCCACAGGGGACAAACGATATCTTCTATTGGTATCCCAATGTTACTCTAGCCTTTAATCACGCTTTAGCTTTAGTTTCAATTAAAATAAATAAGGGAAATTACAATGGAGCTGGAGTTTTAACCCAATTAGAAATTAAAGACAACTCTGCATTATCTAATTTAACTGCTAATACGAGCGGGAACAATAATTTAAAAATGAATCTTGCCAATGGTGCAGTAACAGGGGGAGAAGCTGCTACGTTTATAGCTATAACAGGCATTGGTAACACAATAACAGAGAGCGCCCAAATTTATTGCTATGCCTATGTTGTACCAGCCACTTTTGACAATATGAGTAATGTGCAATTTATCCTTACTATAGACAACCAGCTTTTCACAACCTCTCTGCAAACAACAGAGATCCTCACTTGGGCTAAAGGCAAACAGTATATTTATGAAATTGAGCTAAGCACCACTTCCTTTACTATTATTGGAGTTACTATATCAGATTGGGCAACTAAACATGGTGACCACGTTATAATCAAATAAACATCGAATAAAAGTATTTAGTTAATGATAAGATATTTATATACCATTGGAATTATGATCCTTCTGTTTGTATCTTGCCAAAAGGAACAAATCCCAAAAAAAACAAACTAGATAAGAGTGAGTTAATAAAACTAAGCGGAGAATATGCCTCGGTACAAACAAAAACTACTCTTAGTGGATTGGTTACTACTTGGAAAGAATTAGATCAAGTGGGAGTCTACTGTGCCGAGGCTAAATACTCTGGCGGAGTGGTGGGGGTTAAAAATGCCCCTTTCACTGTGGTAACAGAAACTCTTAGCTCTCTATTTACCGGTACAATGTTTTGGGGAGCCGGTTCCCATAACTTCTATGCCTATTATCCATATAACGCAGCAAACGCTACAATAGAGGCTGCTGCAATTCCAATTACTCTTAATAGTACTCAAACTCAAAGTGGAAACTCTTTAACTCATATAGGAGCGCTTGACTTTCTTGTTGCAACACCTAAAGCATTTGATCCAATGGTAGATGGGGCAGCAACTCCTGTAAATCTTATATATAACCACATTTTTTCTATGATAGAATTTAAGGTGGTAATCCCTTTGGGCACAACAAAACTCACAAAAATAGAGATGGCAACATCTGGAGCGAACAATCTATCCCTTACATCTGGAATAATAGACATTACACAAGTAAAACCAACGGGAGATAATCCTTATTTAATATCGGCTGTGAATGGTTTGCTCTCTAATACATTAAACATTACAGGCGATTGTATTGTAACAAACGACCCTGCTACAAGTGGCGGAGCAATGATGGTGGTGCTCTCTGGCAATCATATTGGTAGCAACTTTACAGTAAATGCATATACAGATCTTAAAGGAGTTACAACCGTAACAAGAGACGGAGTAAATATTAAAAGAAATCACAAATATAATTTAACTATAACAATTCCATTTATAGATCTTAAAACAGCTAATAGGTTTGGAATATTATCTGGTGTAGAAATAACAAACTCTGGGCTTAGCATAATTAATGATATGGATGTAGGCATAAGCCCCGGTTTACGCGCAGCAATTGCTGGGTTAACTCCTACAAATTTAGTAAATGGTGCCATTTATGCTCCAGACGATGCGCCCGCAACGGCTACAATGTTAACACAAGCTAAAACAGATTTAGTAGCAGCATACGACGCTGCAGCTAATGCAATTACACCCCCTGCACAAATTATATCGGGCGATATAGGAGGCCAAATACTTACTCCAGGAATCTATAAATCTACATCTACTCTAAAAATAGAAACTGGCAACCTCACTCTAGATGCACAAGGAAACACAAATGCCTTTTGGGTATTTCAAATTGCGAGTTCTTTAACAACAATTGGTGGAGCCGGCGGAGATGTCCTTTTAATAAACGGAGCACAAGCTAAAAATATATTTTGGCAAGTTGGTAGCTCGGCAACTTTAGGTAGTGGCACATCATTTAAGGGTAATATCCTGGCTTTGACATCAATAACTATGAATAATGGAGCAATTGCACAAGGGCGGATGCTAGCAAGAAATGGTGCCGTTGTACTCTCAAGCGCAAATACAATTAATAAGCCGTAGAAAAATCCTATTATAGCCTCTTATTCATTCATTGGCAGAGCTAATATAAACTACCTAAAACTTGCTATCTAGATACTAAATTATATCAATTGTCTCTTGTAAATGGAACAAATCTAACCATCATCAAGCTAGTAGTAGATACCTTCCCTCTCCTGTTTTTTTCTACCAATGTAAGTGTTTGAACAAAAGAGGGAAAGCCAATGGGAATAATCATTTTTCCACCCTCTTTTAACTGATTAATTAAAGAAGGAGGTATATATTGAGCTGCTGCAGTTGCAATAATTCCATCAAAAGGTGCCTCCTCTTCTAAACCGTAATAACCATCACCAGTTATAACTTTGATATTATCATATCCAAGCTCCTTGAACCTCTCAGAAGAGATCTTTGCAAGTTCTGGAACTATCTCTATAGTATAGACCGTATCTACAATTTGAGCTAAAACAGCAGCTTGATACCCAGAGCCTGTACCAATTTCTAAAATCCTATGGTTTGGTTTAGGGTCTAACGCCTGAGTCATATAGGCTACCATATAGGGTTGAGAAATAGTTTGCCCATACCCAATAGGCAAAGGGCTATCGTAATAAGCCATATTTGCCTGTTCGGCCGATACAAATAGATGTCGCTCTACTTTTCTCATGGCATCTAGCGTACGTGCATGTTTAATACCTTTTTTAGAGATCTGTTCAATTATCATCTCTTCTCTTTCCTGTTTAAAATCCTGAGCATTAGCATACCAGGGAAAAATTAAAAAGGTATATAAAATATACAACCATCTCATATCGCAGCTTAGTGTTAAACAAACAAAATACAAAAAAAATCGCTCTATTACAAATTAACAAATAGAGAGGAGGTATGCCGAGGGTCTACCTACTCACCAAGCATCTTTATAAAATAAAGAGCGTAATATAGAGCTGAAACAATCAAGATGGAAAAATATGGGCGAAGTAAGATATAATCATTGCTACGGCAGCACTATTTTTAACTAAATAATTACTATTTTTACAAAATAAAATAATTGATTTCTTGAAAGTTGAACAAAACATATCTAGACTTAAGTATCTACTAACGTTATACAAAATGTCAGTAGATGACTTGCTTGCTATTATAAGCGAGGGGCTTAAGAAACCAATTAGTGAGAGAAATATTCTTTCAGCAGAAATCGACTTAGCACACCTGAAA
>JBAYBU010000027.1:0-9248 GCA_041669105.1 Bacteroidales bacterium
GGCTCTTTCTCCTGCACAATAGGTTGTTCTTTCGCAACAGGCTGTTCCTCTAAAGTAGAATTAGCCACGCTTAGAATAGCTCTTATATCTTTTTTAAAAAAGTTCTCTATAGGCTTTCCATCAAGCGACTCAACTTCGCCTCTACGCGGGAGAAACTTAATATTTACCGGCTCTAGCCCAAATGTCTCTATATAGTTGAAAAGATTTTTATCTGCTACAAAAAAATAGTCGTTCTGTTCTGTAGCACGCATAGTCCCAAAATCTGGTATTTTATAACTTTTATCCGTTTTAAGATCTACCTTAAGAAGCTTAACAAACTCGGCAATTTCATCCTTTGCAACTTCTATTTCACAATTTTTTTCTTGTGAATATTTAGTTTCTAGCAATCCATCGTTCCAAATTTCGCTAGGTCTAAAAAGTATCCTTCTAAACGGAGGATGTATTACCATTGCTCTATCAGAAAAAACAGAAGGTGCTTTCTCTGCAATAAAGCTGCCCATTCCTGGCAATGAAACTCTGTTATGCTCAAGAATCAATCCCCGTAAAATCTTTGACAATAATTCTAAATCCATATTTTTAATCGCTATTCTACAAAGTTATAAAAAATGGCATTATATCTCTCATATTTTAATAATTCTAAAATCAGGCTAAAAAGTTTGTAATTTTAAAAATTCAACTTATATTTGCAATCCCAAAAAGGAAACGAAATATTCCTTGTTAGCTCAGTTGGTTAGAGCACCTGACTGTTAATCAGGGGGTCCTAGGTTCAAGTCCTAGACAAGGAGCAAAAAAGAGACTTATCGGTTATTTGATAAGTCTCTTTTATTTACAATTAAACTTCTAGCTCGTCAACAACAATTGGATCACGAGAAAAAGTTTAGGAATTAGATATTTGCGCATAAATTTTAGCTGGTCAAAAGAGAAAATTCACTAAAAGCCTCCCACAGCTTACTAAAGTTTCCCACCTAGCATGCTATTTACAAGCATCTACTCATTAAAGTTTTCCACCTTGTAACTAGCAGGCAATCACAGTGAAAAAGCATTGTTGTCAATACATTCAAATAATTTTATAAAACATATTCTCTCTAACAGTAGAAAACCACTCCCCGCAAAGCGGGAATAACCCTCCAGAAACTCCATATATTAGACCGACTTGAGTTAATCTACTCATTACCAAGACTATACCTTTTGAAAATAGTCGTTTTTTGCTCATTTACAAGAGCTATCTAACTTATCTACAGGCTATTAGCTCAAGTCGGTCTAAACACTTTTCACGCGAAGCGGTAACTCTGCCGATAGGCACCTTATAATTGCCACACTATTTTTTTGCGGCGCACTATTTTTGCAACTTATTAACAAACAGGAACTCGACTTTTTAAATAGGCCAAAAAAGGGGGTATTTAAAAAACTATGATACACGTATACAGGAAGTTACCAAAATAGTGCGAATTCACTGGTGGGCTACGCATGCGGTGTTTTAAATAAAAGGTACCTCCGGTGGGTTTATATGCTTCGCAGAGAGGTTATCTAAATTTGATTGCTTTGGGCTTAAAAACAGAGATAAAGACGGTTGTAATTAGTGTGCCAGTCATAAATAAACCTAGAATATTGTGATATTGACTATAGCTTTGGTAATCTGAGTTGGAAAGGTCATCTAAACCTAAGTTGCCAGAGATCTCTACCATACTTGAAATCCATGGCTCAGATAAAAAGGTCCCAAGTAATATAATAAGAATTGTAACTACCCATTTAAAAGTAATCCATCCATGTTTGAATTAGCCCCATTTAGTAAAATGAGAACATATCCACCCCGTTAAAAGGCAAGTAACTGCCGCAGGCACAAGAATTATCATATCTATAAAGTAGATGATTTTATTAAGAAGATGAAGTTCGTTTCTAAAGCTACAAGTTATGTCCAAACAACTCATCTGAGTTTAAAAGTAAGTCTACATATTGTGCTCTGTCATAAACAAATGGATTGCCTTTTAACACGCTTTTAGACAATTTGCCTCTAAACTCTTCTAAGTTTTTGTAGTTTTTACTCTCCATCCACTCTAAAAGATCGCTCTTAATAGTTTTGATTTGCCCTATGCCGTTCTTGTTTAATGTACTTACTACCTGAACGCAAGTTGCTCCAGATAATAAAAGTTTTATTACATCTGCACCAGTAAAGATTCCGTGACTACTACATATATCTGCTTTAATGTTATCGAATAATAGACCAGTATATCTCAATGACTTCTTATAATCTTTTAGATTACTAAAATCGAATGATTTAATATGTTTCTCGCTTACAATGTCAATATCGGGCTGAAAGAAAGAGTTAAATAGAACAAATGCATCCACTCCAGATTTGTCAAGCTTTTTAATGAAATTGAGGCAATTTGTATAATCAGAGCTTAATTTTACGCTTATAGGAATTGTAGAGTTTTTCTTGATCTCTTTTACAATATTAATTTGCTGCTCTTCTATCTCTTTTGCCTCTTTGTTAAAATCAGAAGGGACATTATAAAAATTGAGCTCAATACCATCAACTCCAGTTTCGCCTAATAAGCTAGCATATTTAATCCATGTCTCATTATTAACAGCATTAAGGCTTGCAATCATAGGGATTGATAGGCTCTCCCTTGCTTTTCTAATATTATTTAAATGTTCATCTGGCCCGGCATGTTCCATTCGTGGGTGAGTTGAATCTATCTCAGGAGAAATATTATTGAATTCCGCAAGCCTCTCATCCATCTGAAATCGCTCAAGTTGAATTTGCTCCTCAAATAAAGATTTATAAACAATTGCTGCAGCGCCAAATTCTTCGGCCTTTTTTAGATTGTCCAAATTAGCTACCAAATTGGATGCTCCTATAATTACAGGGTTATCTATTTCGATTCCCATGTATTTTGTTTTAAGATTTATCATTTGTGTAATTTTTAATTGTTTATAAAAAATTCTTTCAACTGGCTTCTTATTGATACGTAATTGATTATCCGAGACATAGGAGACAAGCAAATAGTTGTCTAACTATCTTTGCATCTAACTACCTGAGACTATAAAACATCCATAATGAATTATTGTTTAAATTCGCATTATGAATATTATACATACGGCCGATTGGCATCTAGGGCAGAGTTTTTTTGGTTACGACCGCAAGGCCGAGCATCTGGTTTTTCTGGAATGGCTTGCCAACGCTATTAAAGAGCACAACACCCACGCTCTTTTAATTGCTGGAGATATTTTTGACAACCCCAATCCCTCGGCCGATTCTCAAAAAATTTACTATCGGTTTCTAAAAGAAGTAACATCGCAAAATCCAAATTTACAAATAGTTATAATCGCTGGTAATCACGACTCGGCAGCCCGTTTAGAGGCCCCAAACCCCCTTTTGCAAGAGATGAATATTACAGTAAAAGGGGTAATAAAAAGGTATGCCGAGGGTGAAATAGACTTTAATGATTTAATTGTGCCGCTGCATAAAAATGGAGAGGTTGCCGCCCTATGCCTAGCAGTACCCTATCTAAGACAAGGAGATTACCCTGTAAGTGAAACTTATGCTGCAGGAGTAAAAGCTATGTACCAAAAACTTTACGAACACATTGCTAATTCAACAAACAGTGTTCAACCCAATAATCAAAAGAACAAAAATCAAATAAATAGTAATCGAGTCAATAATAATCAAATCAATAGCAATCAAACCACTAGAAATACAATCAATAGCAATATTTCTAAAGAGTTCCAAAGTTTGCCAATAATTGCAATGGGTCATTTGCAGGCTACAGGGTCTGAGATTTCAGAAAATGACAGAAGTGAAAAGACAATTATTGGCGGTCTTGAGGCAGTCTCGCCCAGTGCTTTTTCGCAAGAGACACTCTATACAGCGTTAGGCCATTTGCATAAAGCACAAAGAGTATCGGGCCGAGAGAATATCCGTTATGCAGGATCGCCTCTGCCAATGTCTTTTGCAGAGAAAAATTACAAAAAAGGGGTAAATCTTATCTCTTTTGGAGAGAACGCCACACCCAGAGAGAACGTCTCAATCCAAAATAATCTTAATAACTATTCAAAAGAAGAGATTAGAGATTCAATAAAGTTAGACAGTGGCGTAACAATTGAAAGGTTAAATTTTGAACCACCAGCAAAATTAATTTCACTCACCAAAGCTCCAGCCTCCTTAAATGAAATTTTGGAAGCAATTGAGCTATTGCCAAATGGAGAAATCACGCAATTCTCTCCCTACTTAGAAATTAAAGTAGCAATTGAACAGCCAGAACCCGCACTAAGGCATACAATAGAAGAGGCTCTCAAAAGAAAATCAGTAAGGCTCACTAGAATAGAGGCAGTTATAAAACAGCACAAAGCAGCAGAAAGCAAAATTACATTTGAACAACTTAAAACCATTAGCCCTCTAGAGATAGCAGAAGATGTTTTTAGCAAAAAATATGGAGGAAACTCTATGCCCCAAGAGATAAAAGAGCTATTTATTAAGGTAATAGGCCAGGCTCAACAGCAGTAAATAAATCTATTAGCGCGAAAAGAGATCATTAAAAGAGGCACAGATATGAAAAACAGATATAAAATAACCATAGAGAAGATATAGAGATGAAGATATTAGCAATAAGAGGCACAAACCTCGCATCTCTTGAGGGAGACTTTAACATAGACTTCACCACTGAGCCACTCAAATCGGCAGGAATTTTTGCAATTTCTGGTAGTACTGGGTCTGGAAAATCTACAATTTTAGATGCCCTCTGCCTTGCCCTATACGACAATACCCCTAGAACAAATAGCGCTGTAGAGAGTATATTTATAAAGGATGTAAATGAGACTAAAATTAACCAAAAAGATAGCCGCTCAATTTTAAGAAGAGGGAGTACCCACGGTTATGCAGCTGCCGAGTTTATCTCTCTAAGTGGAGAGAAGTACCTCTCTGAATGGAGTGTAAGAAGAGCAAGAGACAAAGCACAGGGCTCTTTACAAGGGGTAATGATGTGGCTCACAAACCTAAGTACAGGCATAGAAGAACAAGGGACAAAAACAGAAATTTTAGCTAGAATAGTTCAAATAACAGGGCTTACATTTGAGCAATTCACTAGAGCAGTACTACTTGCACAAGGTGATTTTGCTACATTTTTAAAAGCAAATAAAGCAGATAAGGCCGAGCTTTTAGAAAAACTCACAGGAACAGATATCTACTCTCGAATATCAACTGTTATTTATGAAAACAGCAAAGAGGCTCAACAAGAGCTTAATTCACTAAAAGAGAAGATAAAGGAGACAGAGTTACTAACACCAGAAGAGTTAAAGGGCTATCAAGAAGAAAAAATAAAAACAGAAAAAGAAATTATTCAGTTAGAAAAAGAGATAAAAAGAGTAATAGATAAACTTAAATGGATATCAGATAATAATATACTCGTAAACAGGCTGGAGCTATCCAAAAAAGAGCTATTAGTTGTTGAAGAGGGCATTAAAAAGGCAGCACCACAGTTTGAACTAATTGCTAAATATGACCAGCTTCAAGAGATTAGAGATCCTTTTAATGAACTAGAGAGTCTTAAAAAAGAGCTTAAATCTAAACAAGAGAATAAAGTAGCTCTTGAGAAGAAGCTAGTAGAATTTGAGAAATTACTAGAAATATCTGCTAAAAACTTAGCTAAATCTAAGCAAGAGAAGTTAGATGTCTCAAATGAATATAACACTGATTTGCCTCATATACAGAAAGCAACCGAGCTAGATCTCTCGCTTAATCTTCTAAAAAACAGAGAGATAGAGGCCTATAGTGAACTAAAAATAGTTCTTGCAAAAAAAGAGGTATCTCTAAAAGAGATCAAAACCAGAAAAAAAGAGCTAGAGAAAAAAGAGACAGAAACAAAATATCATCAATCTGTTCTTGAGAAGCACAAACGGTTTGAATCAATAATTCAAAGAAGAGAGAGTCTTAATAACTACTTGACAGACTACATAAATGCCGCTAAAATGGCGGGGGAGTTTACTAAGCAAAAAAACGACACTTTAAAATCTTGTGAAAATCAAAAAACATCTCTCAAATCACTCAAAGAGAGAGAAGAGACTCTTAATCAAATGCTACCAGCAGAGATAGCAGTTTTAAGAAACAGATTAGTAGATGGCACACCCTGCCCTGTTTGCGGAAGTACCCACCATCCATTAAAAGAGATTACCTCGCAGCAAACACTGCAAGAAGAGCAGCTCAACAGAGAGAAAAAAGAGCTTGCACTTCAAATTGAAAGAGTCGAAAAAAACATAAAATTAGCAGAACAAGAGATAATAAAAGCAGATACCCAGGCATCTAACTATACCCAAAGCCAACAAAAACTAACTGGTGCAATAGATGAGATATTAATAGAAATTCCAGATTGGAAAACAGAGTTAGAAAAGCAAGTACTCCAAAGTGGTTTACTTAAACTCTACAACTTGTGGGAAAAACATACTCAAGAACACACCAAGAGTGTAGAGAAAATAAAAGAGCTAGAGGTTAAAATGGGCTCCGAAAAGCAAAATTGCAAAGCAGTAGAAGAGGCTGTAACTGAGAAGCAAGATAAAGCCAAGCTCCTCTCTAAAGAGACAGAAGAACTTACACATAAGAGAAAAAAACTTCTCAAAGGAGAGTCTGTAAAAGCAGTAGAAGATTTCTATACCAAGAAATTTAAAGAGATAGAGGAGTCCATTGAAAAAGCAGACAAGCAAAACAACATAATTCTGCTTAAAAAGTCTTCTACCATAAGTGTTATCGCACAAATATCTCAAGAGATAATTAAACAGAGTACCCGAAAAGAAGAGTTAGATACTACTGTTATGCAATGGATTGCAAACTACAATAGTATTAATTCAAAGAGAAGCTGCAGTAATAATCTAGACAATAGTAATCTTGATAAAAATCATCTTTATGGTAAACATTTAGATAATAATAACAACACTAATATCAACAATGGCAAGATTTTAACATACGAGAAGGCTGCCGCTGTTTTGCTTACCCCAATTAATATTATAAGAACGGCAAAAACAGAAACCACTGACTTAACCGATTCGCAAAAGAGGCTAAAAGCCACAATAGAAGAGCGCCAAAAAAATCTCGATAACCACCAAAAAGAACCTACCAAACCTGTTTTTATTGAGAATCCAGAAGCATTTGAGAGTCAGATAAACATTGAAAGTCCAGAAAATTTAGAAAACCAAGAAAGTCTTGATAAGCTTACATATCATAAGAATATTGAAACAGAAGAGCACCTAGAAAATCTCCGAAAAGAGAAACAGATCACTCTTAAACAGAGCAGAGATAACTTAACGCGTGTACAAATTGCTCTTACACAACACCAAAAAGCAGAAGAGAAAATAGAGGTTTACACCAAGACTTTGAAAGAGAAAGAAGAGGTGGGATTGAATTGGAGTAAACTCAATGAGTTGTATGGATCGGCAACTGGCAGTAAGTTTAAAGAGATTGCACAAGGGTATACTCTAGATGCGCTGCTCTCCTATGCCAACATTCATCTAAAAGAGCTTACTGGCCGTTATGAGTTACAAAAAATAGATGGTTCACTTGGGTTGCAAGTTGCAGATTTAGACATGCTTGGCGAGGTAAGAGCAGTTCACTCCCTCTCTGGCGGCGAGTCCTTCCTTATCTCTTTAGCTCTAGCCCTAGGGCTCTCTTCACTCTCTTCTAGCAAAATGAAGATAGAGTCGCTCTTTATTGACGAGGGGTTTGGCTCGCTCGATATTGACACCCTGCGCACTGCAATGGACGCATTAGAAAGACTACAAACTACTGGCAGGAAAATTGGCGTAATATCTCACGTAGCAGAGATGGCCGAAAGAGTTGGAGTGCAAATAAAAGTAAACAAAATTGTTAGCGGCCGTAGCCAAATAGAGATACAAGGCTAAAGTTTCCCACCTAGCCAATTCTCACAAATAAGCCTATTTGCAATCATTACACTTCTAATTAACTCTCTTATTATGAGTTGTTCGACTTTTCAAATAGACCTTTTTTAGGTCTATTTGAAAAGCTAATTATTTGAACATCAAAAGCTCTGTCGAAAGTGTAGAATTCATGGGTAAATTATAAAAACGCTGCGAAGCAGCTAACTTGTGTCGCAGACACCTTGCTTTTTCTATTATGTAGCACTTAAAGGAGCCTATAGGCAGTTTTAATATGACCGTTATCACTTAACTTAATGTATATGAGGCTAATGACTTTTTAAATGGGCGCTTTTTAGGCCTATTTACAAAAGTTACTCTACTGTGTCATTGAGAGTTAAGTGAAATCGGTCTATTTGTGTCGATTTCTAATAAATTCCTCGCCCTACATAATGAGTATGAAGCAGCTCATGCGAGTTATGGCCTAGTCTCACTAATAAATTCCTCGCTCTACATAATGAGTATGAAGCAGCTCATGCGAGTTATGGCCTAGTCTCACTAATAAATTCCTCGCTCTACATAATGAGTATGAAGCAGTTCATGCGAGTTATGGCCTAGTGGCTCTATAAGGAACTCTTCATAAATGGCCTTTATGGCTGGGTTCTCATGAGATTTTCTCACTGCATGGAGCTTATCTTCTCTGTAGATAGAGTCGGCCCTTTTTTGGCGGATAGCCCATGTAGTAGGAATTGGCTGACCTCCACCACCTAGGCAGCCACCTGGACAGGTCATTACCTCAATAAAAGTATAAGGAGATTTACCCTCCTCTATCTGCTCCAAAAGAGTACGAGCATTTTTAAGAGTATGGGCAACAGCCACTTTAATCTTAGTACCATCTAAATCTAACTCGGCCTCTCTAATACCTTCAAAACCACGAACAGCAGTTAAATCAATTGAGGCCAATGACTTTCCTGTAACTACCTCATAGGCAGTCCTAACCGCAGCTTCCATAACTCCACCAGTAGCACCAAATATAACTCCCGCCCCAGTAGAAATTCCCAAAGGTTCATCAAACTCCTCTGATTGTAAATTAGAAAAATCTACACCAATTTTCTTGAACATTTTAGCTAGCTCCCTAGTAGTGAGCACATAATCTACATCGTAAAAATTATCCTGTTCGGTTAAGCCTATTTTGTCTTTCCAAAAATGGAATGCCGAGTTCATTTCGGGGCGTTTACACTCAAATTTCTTTGCTGTACAAGGCATAATTGAGATTACCACAAGGTTGCGAGGGTCAATATTAAATTTTTGTGCATAATAGGTTTTTGCCACAGCTCCAAACATCTGCTGAGGCGATTTGCAAGTAGAGAGATGATCCAACGACTTAGGGA
>JBAYBU010000028.1:0-9234 GCA_041669105.1 Bacteroidales bacterium
CTGTTGGAGTTGTTATTTTTGCAAGAAATGTTTGATCTCCATTTGTAACAATTAAATATTTTACTTTAAGCGCAAGATTGTATCTTAATATTTGATCGAAGCTTTTTTTACTAATTTTTACGTTTGGTGCTTTACACTCAGCTAAAAGAATAGGTTGCATATCTTTTCCATAGAGTACAAGATCGGCTCTGTAGCGTACGTTGTTTATTATTATTGAAAATTCGCAGCTCATTAAATGAATTGGATAATTTTTTGTTTGGGCAAGCTCTTTTATGAGCCATTGTCTTACTCCCTCTTCTGGAGTGAGGACCACTCTTTTCTTTCTTACTGGGTCAAAAATAAGTTCTTTCATAAAGGCTAGAATTATGCTGCAAAGATATAAAATTTGCTCTGTTTACCCTTTTTGCATACTTTAGCACTGAAAATTATGGGCAAAAAAGAGATAGATCATTGCTTAAATTCCTTTGGGAAAATTGTCTCAGAAATTAAGAGAGGTATTTTTAAACCTTTTTATCTTTTAATGGGGGAGGAGCCTTATTATTCTGATGTCATTATTAGCGAGATAGAAAAAAATGCTCTTTCCCCAGAAGAGAGAGGTTTTAACTACGTAGTAATGTATGGGTCCGATGTGACTGCTGCTTCTGTTGTAGAGGCTGCTAGGAGATTCCCTATGATGGCGTCTAGGCAATTGGTAATCCTTAAAGAAGCTCAGCTTATGGGCGCCCCTAATGATCTGGAGCATTATTTTAAACACCCTATGGCTACTACAGTTTTGGTAGTTTCATTTACAGGAAAATCTTTAGATAAAAGAACCTCTCTTTATAAGTGGGCTGTTTCAAATGGGTGTGTTCTTGAGTCCTTTACACTTTATCCTAACATGGTCTATTCTTGGATAGAGAGGTATCTTAAAGAAAAAGAGATCTCTATTGTCCCTGAGGCAGCACTGCTCATGGCAGAGCATTGTGGCACAGAACTTAGAAAGCTAGTTTTGGAGTTAGACAAATTAATAACAAATTTGCCCAAAGGGAGTAACCAAATAGACCTTAATGCAATAGAGGAAAATGTAGGAATAAGCCGAGATTACAATATTTTTGAACTTACTAAAGCAATTTCGTTTAAAGAGCAAAAGAAGGCATTGCAAATTGTAAAGCATTTTGGGGCTTCGCCTAGGCAATTTCCATTAGCACTTAACATAGCTGCGCTCTTTTCTCATTTTTCTCGTTTACTTAAATATCACTCTCTACACAGTGGGGGAGCCAGGCCTAATAAATCACAAATAGCTGCTTATATTGGAATAAATCCCTATTTTTTGCCGGAGTATGAATACGCTGCGAGAAACTACCCTTTAATCAAATGTATGGAGGCAATCTCTTTGATTCGCAGGTATGATTCTAAAAGCAAAAGTTTTGCTCGAGGTGAATCTAGTGATGGTGATATTTTATTTGAGTTGGTATATAAGATACTTCATTAAAGCTATTCGGTAACTACTCTCTTTACCCTGGAAGAGACCGAAGTAAATATCTCATAAGTAATTGTATCTAATTCTTTGGCAAGTACGCTAGGGTGCGGCTTCTCTCCAAACAGTGTTACTTGGTCGCCAATTTTTACATTTGTATCTGTAATATCTATCATAAAGGTATCCATACAAATATTCCCTATTGTAGGAACAGCTATGTCATTTACATAAAACTTAATATTCCCCCTGCCAAGATGGCGGTCTACACCATCGGCATAACCAACAGGGACTGTTGCAATTTTCTTAACTTTACTGTCCACTTTCCCATGCCTTCCATATCCTACGCTCCCTTCTTTTACCTCTTTTACATAGATTACTGGAGTAACATAAGAGGCAACAGGCCTTACTTTAGGATCTCCTAAACAGCTTGTACCATATAGGCCGATGCCTAGCCTTACCATATCCATTTGGGCATAGGTAAATCTTTCAATCCCAGGAGAGTTTAAAATGTGTCTCATTGGAACATAATCTAATAAACTGGTAATTTCATAAGACATTTTGCAAAATGACTCTATTTGTTCTCGAGTGAAGCTGTCGTGTTTAGGCTCGTCGGCAGCTGCTAGATGAGAGAAAATAGAGCCTATCTTTAGATTTTGCTTACTCATAACTAGTCTCTTTAAATCTTTAAGAGACGAGGTGTCAAAGCCTACCCGTTGCATACCTGTGTCTAGTTTAATATGTATAGGATACTCTTTAAGATTAGTGTTTTGTACTGCTGTAGAGATAGCTTCAAAGGCCTCTTTATTTATAATGCCTGGTTCTAGATTATACTCTATAAGTTGTTCAAAGTTATCTACTCCAGGTGTAAAAATGATAATTGGACCCTCTATGCCTGCTTCTCTTAATTTTATCCCCTCAGAAATATATGCTACTCCTAAGTAATCGGCCCCAAACTCTTGTACTAAGCGAGCAATTTCTATATCGCCTAGGCCATATCCATTGGCTTTTACCATAATAAGTAACTTTGTAGAAGACAAGAGTTTTGATTTGAAAAAATTGAAGTTGTTTAGAAGTTTTGATTTGCTAATTCTAAGCTCGGTATGTTTCATGTTTAGTTGATTTTGCAGCCAAAGTTAGAAATTGTTTTAATAGGGAGTTGAAAATTCCTTAAAAAAAAGTATTATCTTACAGAAATGCATATATTTGATTTGTAAAAGTGATTATTCAAAAAACCAATAATGAAATGAAACTAAGACAATTAATCACCGCTATTGCTATAATTGCAGTAGTAGCTTCTTGTACTTCCAAAAAAGATTTATCAAATAAGCTTGTTGGAAAGTGGAGCGGAAACGACAGTATAGAACTTACAATGATTGATAGTGCTGGCAACACTGTTATTCAAGAATTTATTGCTCCTATAGAGATTGAATATTTAGCAGATTCAACATTTACAGCTGTTATAACTGTTACGGAAAACAAAATTGTAAAAATAGGAGGTGTTGCAACTTTTGCTGATTCTACTGCTATGTTGACGGGCTCGTTATCTTGCCAGATAATGTTGAACCTTACAGGCCAGATGAGTCTTAATGAAGATGAAATTTTGAGCTTTAAATATAGAGCCGAAAATTCTTCGGAGGGTTTGTTCCATAATGGAGTAGCTGTTGCTACTCGTGTAAAAAAATAGGGAGTTACTCTTGAAATAATTACTTTTCTTTTTTGGAAAGTTCGTTAAAGCAATGGCGGCAAATTGGCTCGTAGCTCTCTTTTTCTCCGAGCATAACTAATTTATCGCTTTTTGTTAATCTGTGTGAGTGGTTTGCTATGTTACCACATCTTACGCAGATTGCGTGTACTTTAGTTACATACTCGGCAACAGCCATTAAATTGGGGACTTGTCCAAAAGGGTTTCCTAGATAGTCCATATCTAGCCCTGCTACAATAACTCTAATGCCGTTGGCAGCTAGCTTTTGACAAACATCTAAAATACCATCATCAAAAAATTGCGCCTCATCTATTCCTACTACTTCTACATCTGCTGCATAAAGTAGAATGCTGGTAGACAACTCCACAGGAGTAGAACGTATCGTATTGGAGTCGTGTGAAATCACATGAAGTTGCGAATAGCGAACATCTAACATGGGTTTAAATATCTCTACCTTTTGATTTGCAAATTGAACTCTTTTTAATCTTCTAATGAGCTCTTCTGTTTTACCAGAGAACATAGAACCACAGATGACCTCTATCCAACCTGCTTTTTTTGCGCTTTCAAGAAACATTTTACTTACTTTTGTATATGTTGCAAAGATAAAAAAGTTGAGATGCTAAACGACAATAAAATTTCGGAAATTAAAATCATTATTGATGGACTTTTAAAAGATATTGACTCTTTAAGCGAAACAGAGATGATATCTCACTTAAAATGGGAAGAGATTCTTATGAGTGCCTCTATTATTTCGCATAAGTTAAATACTTTAAGAATTGAGCAGGAACGTTATAATATGAAAAGATATCTTCTAGTAGAAGATGCTAATAATCAATTTGATTCAAATGATAATGAATTTAAACGTATTGCTTATACGATTTCTCAACTTAAAAAGGAGATGTCCGAAATACGTTCTAATATTTCAAAATCAACTTTCACAGAGGAAGAGTTAAACGAAATAGATGAAATTGGTAGGGGTGCTTTTGAGCAAACAGAGGGGCAAATTCACAATGATGAGTTTAAACCAGAACTCGAGTCTCAAATAGATCTAGAACTTAAATCAGAATCAGAGCTTGAACAAGAATCAGAGCTTGAACCAGAATCAGAGCTTGAACCAGAACTCAAGTCTGAAATAGATCCAGAGCAAACAGTTAATCAGCTTAGTGTAGGTGAAGATGACTATAAAGGTCAAGAAGAGCCAGAAGAAGAGAGTGAGTTAGACTTTTTGCTTGACAAAAGATCTTTGATGGATATTACACGCTCCCTAAATTCGGAACCTGATTGGATGAAAGAGATACCAGGGCAGCCGGTAAGCGACTTGCGTATGGCAATTACATTAAATGATAAACTTCTTTTTATTAAAGAACTCTTTAATGGAGACGAAGATCAATATCGTTTGAGTATGGAGAAGCTTAACGACTTTAACTCTTTCACAGAAGCCTTACAGTACACTAGAGACGCTTTTGATGATTGGGACGAAGAGTCCGACTCTGTTTGTCATTTATTTATGATTTTAAGAAGAAGATATAATGGCTAAGCTTTACATTGTGCCTACCCCAATAGGCAATTTGGGGGATATCACCTATAGAGCTGTCAAAGTTCTTAATGCGGTAGATCTTATTTTAGCCGAAGATACACGCACCAGTGCCTTTTTATTAAAGCATTATGATATTAAAGTAAATATGGAGTCTCATCATAAATACAATGAACATCGCAGTTTAGAGCGAGTTACTGATAAAATTTTAGCTGGGATGAATGTTGCTTTAATAAGCGATGCTGGAACTCCAGGAATTTCTGATCCAGGGTTTTTATTGGTTCGTGAATGCCGTGAAAAAGAGATAGAGGTAGAAACTTTACCCGGGGCTACTGCATTTGTTCCGGCCTTAATAAATTCGGGATTCCCTAGTGATAGATTTTGTTTCGAAGGTTTTTTGCCACTAAAAAAAGGGAGACAAACCAAGTTAAAAAAGCTTAGTGAAGAGAGCCGCACCATGGTTTTTTATGAGTCGCCTTATAGACTTGTAAAAAGTTTAAAGCAATTTATGGAGTTTTTTGGAGCAGACAGAGAGGCCTCTGTCTCTAGGGAGCTAACTAAAATATACGAAGAGAATAGGAGAGGAACTTTAGAAGAGCTGGTTGCTTGGTATACAGTTAAAGATCCTAAGGGAGAGATTGTTATAGTGGTAAAAGGGAAAGATAAAGTTTAATCCCTTTTCAAGTTTTAATTTAAAGGAGGAGAGAGATGGAGGTGAAAACAAAATTATCAATGAGGGAGGCGTCGGGTGCTATCTCACTTGTTATTATAATTCTTTTTGTCCAAGTAATTATATTTATTATTCAACCACAAGCTGTAAAAGAGCAATTTATTGAAAAGGAGACTGCCACTAATCACACAGAGGAGGATTCTCTCTCTATCGGCATAGCCTCTACTTTTATTAGCCCAAGTAAAGTTGCAGAGAAATCTCCAAAGAGTACTCAATCGTTGGTGGCTAAATTTAAATTTGACCCTAATAGTATTTCAGAAGAAGGGCTTGTAGAGTTGGGATTGTCTCCAAGGCAGGCAGCAGTTATTATTAGATATAGAACAAAGGGAGGCGTTTTTAAAACTAAAGAAGATTTAAAAAAAATCTATGTTTTGCCCGACGGATTTTATGAAAGAGTAAAAGATTCGATATTTATTGAGAGTACCAAAAACAGTTGCCAAGAGTTGCACGCCAATATCTCTAATCATCTGGGCGAAAGTAATTACAGTACCAATCAAACAGAGTTGTCAATTGAACTGAACCAAGCCGACTCTATTTCTCTATTAAATCTTCCAGGAATAGGCCCCTATTATGCAAGTAAAATAATTGAATACAGAAAAAAAGTAGGAGGATTAACTAGTAAAGAGCAACTTATGGAGATTAAGGGAATCGACTCCTCTAGATACGCAATGTTTGCTCATTTGGTATTTGCCGACACGCTTAAAATTATTAAAAAAGACTTAAATAAAGTTACTATTAGTGAATTAAGTAGGAACCCATATATTGGATCATATTTAGCTAGAACAATAATAAGATTTAGAGAACTCTCGGGAAAAGATGGCATTACACTGACGGCTTTGGTACTCAATAAAATTATGCCTCCCGAATTATCAAGGAGTTTAAGGCATTATTTTTATTAATTATAAGATATTAATAATAAATTTAGTTGAACTAAAACAGTTGAATAATTGTATATTTGTTACGATTTTTAAAATTTACAGAAAGAATGGATATCATAACCTGCAATAAAGTAGTAAAAAAATTCAATGACTTCACTGCTTTAGACAATATCTCTCTAGCTATACCCAAAGGAGCCATTTATGGTTTGTTAGGCCCAAATGGAGCCGGTAAAACTACTTTAATCCGAATAATGAATCAGATAACCATGCCCGATAGCGGTGAGGTGCTTTTTAATGGAACCCCCATTAAGCAAAGCGACATTGCTTACATTGGTTATCTGCCAGAAGAGAGGGGCCTTTATAAAAAGATGAAAGTGGGAGACCAAGCTCTCTACTTGGCTAGGCTTAAAGGATTAAGCTCTTATGACGCTACAAGAGAGCTCAAGAAGTGGTTTATAAAATTTGGTATTCAAGCTTGGTGGAATAAAAAAGTTGAAGAGCTCTCTAAAGGGATGGCGCAAAAAGTACAATTTATTACTACTGTTTTACATAAGCCATCGCTGCTTATTTTAGATGAGCCTTTTAGTGGTTTTGACCCTGTTAATGTTCAGTTGGTTAGAAATGAAATTTTAGAGATGAGAGATTCAGGTACATCTATTATACTATCTACCCACAATATGGAGTCTGTAGAGGAGTTATGCGACCATATAGCTCTAATTAATAAAGCCAAATTAGTTATTACTGGTGGTTTGGAAGAGATAAGACGCAACCATGGAAAAAACGAAGTAGAGGTAGTTTATAGGGCATCTGAGCCATATCAATTCGAAAGGACGGGCATGACTTCTGTAGTTGTTGATAGCGTCAATAAACAGGGATATAGAGCTGTTCTCGAAATTGAAAAGGATTCTTGCTCTTCTAAAGTTCTTAAAGAGTTAGTCTCCAATATTGACATTATCTCTTATAGAGAATTAATTCCGCGGATGAACGATATATTTATTAACCTAGTAAGCTAAGGAGAGATAATATGAAAAACAGCAAGATATTTTTGATTATTTCCCGCGAGTTTTTAGTTCGCGTGAAAAAAAAGTCATTTATTATAATGACACTTTTGACACCTCTTCTTTTTGCAGCACTTATGGTTTTGCCAACATTAATTATGACACTCTCTTCTGGAGATAGTGGTCAAAAGATATTAGTAGTAGATCGTTCTCAAATTTGCGCCCCTTTTTTTAATGACACAGAAGAACTTGAATTTACTTTTGATAGTAATGCCGATGTTGAATCTTTAAAGAAAAATTTTCCCGAAGATCTTTATGCACTGGTAGAGTTATCTGAGCCAGATAGTGCTCTTAATCTCTCTGTCTCTGCTATCTCTATTAAGCAGCTTAATATAGGTTCTAAAAGACAGATAGAGAGAGCTGTGCAAAATGCAGTAGAAAAAACTAAATTAGAAAGATATGATATTGAAAATTTAGATAATATTATTAAAGATATTAGGACAGATATAACTGTTAAAACTTTTACAATTAGCGATAAAGGAGACGAGAAAGTTGCTATGGTAGAGGTAAATATGGGAATTTCATATATAGCCAGCTTTATGATATATATGTTCATATTTATGTTTGGTTCTATGGTAATGAGGGGTGTTATAGAGGAGAAAACCACAAGAATAGTTGAGGTTATAGTCTCGTCTGTAAAGCCCTTTGAACTGATGCTTGGTAAAATATTGGGAGTGGGTTCTGTTGCTCTCTTACAGTTTTTTATCTGGATAGTTCTTACTGTAGGAATAACAGCAGGTGTTCAGGCAGTAATTGGAGTAGATAAAATAACAGGCAATCAAGAGATGACTGAGATGGTCTCATCGCAAGCAGGGGGTGAGGTTGCCGAGACAATGGTTGCGGTTCAAAGTAATGACAACTTTATGGGAGAATTAATGAGTGCTCTTTCGGATGTACCAGTTACTAGCATTGTAATTTCATTTATTCTCTATTTTATATTAGGTTATTTATTATATGCAGCTATGTTTGCGGCAGTAGGGAGTGCAGTGGATAACGAGGCCGATACTCAACAGTTAATATTTCCTGTTACTTTACCTCTTATTTTAGGGCTCTTTATAATGATTCACACGTTTCAGTATCCCGATAGTGCCCTCTCGTTCTGGGGCTCTATAATCCCTTTTACCTCTCCAATGGTTATGATGGCCAGAGTCCCCTTTGGCGTACCACTTTGGGAGCTAGCTCTCTCTCTTGGACTACTCGTTGTTACTTTCTTTTTTATGACATATCTCTCGGCTAAGATATATAGAGTCGGGATACTTATGTATGGAAAAAAAGCAACATTTAAGGATTTATTTAAGTGGCTTAGACATTAGAGTTTTAAATTTAAATCTACACAAATGAAAAATAGAATACTACTTATTGTTTTTATCTCTTTGCTGTTACCTTTAGTGGTAACTGCACAGCATACTGGGTTTACATTTAGGGCTTCTAGAGTATTAATGGATTCTACTTGGGATAAAAATAGTGAGCCTGTTGTTGCTGGGATAATTGAATTTTACAAACCAGAAATGGATAGGTTGATGCAACAAGTAATAGGTAAAACTGATTACGAAATGCGTTCTGGAAGGCCTGAATCTTTGTTGTCTAACTTTGCAGCCGATGCAATGCTGGAATATGCGCGAAAAATAGATAAAAAGGGGGTGGATTTCTCTCTTACAAACTTTGGAGGTTTACGCGCAGCATTACCTAAAGGAGATGTTAGAAGATATGATGTTTTTTCTATATTTCCTTTTGAAAACTATTTGGTAATTATTGATTTACCAGGGAGTGCTGTGAGGCAACTTTTTGAGTCTTTTG
Source organism: Bacteroidales bacterium (assembly GCA_041669105.1). Lineage (GTDB taxonomy): Bacteria > Bacteroidota > Bacteroidia > Bacteroidales > UBA932 > Bact-08. Next base: position 9,156 of record JBAYBU010000028.1, read on the forward strand.
CCCAAAATAGGGTAGAGGCATTTTCTTATAACCTTCAATTGGAGATAAAAGGCAAGATGCTCAAAGAGGTCCTATTAGA
>JBAYBU010000029.1:0-9152 GCA_041669105.1 Bacteroidales bacterium
GCAGGATTGTTCCCTTTAAAAGAGAAATTTTTTAATTTATAATAGATATTTTTATGATAATTCTGGTTTTGAACTGCGGGAGCTCTTCTATCAAGTATCAGGTTCTTGACATGAAGAGTACTTCTGATTACAATCTTTTAGCAAAAGGGCTGGTAGAAAGAATAGGCCTTGAAACAGGTATACTCTCACATAGAGTAAATGGAAAAGAGAAGTATGAATTGGAGGGTAATATTCCTAACCATACTCATGGCATTAAAAAAGTTCTTGAAATTTTAACCGACCCTAAGCTAGGTGTTCTTGCCTCATTATCGGACATACAAGCTGTAGGCCACCGTGTGGCGCATGGGGGTGAGTATTTTAATAGCAGCCGTTTAGTAGATCAAGATGTTATAAATGGTATTGAAAAGCTTTGCGAACTTGCACCTTTGCATAATCCAGCTAACCTACTTGGTATATACGCTATTAAGTCACTTATGCCAAATACTCCTCAAGTGACGGTTTTTGACACTTCATTCCATCAAACAATGCCTAACTATGCATATATGTATGCATTGCCTTATGAATATTATACTAAGCATAAGATTAGAAGATATGGATTCCACGGAACAAGCCATAAGTTTGTAGGTAAGAAAGCTTGTGATTTAGCAGGGTTAGACTTCCAAAAATCTAAAGTTATTACCTGCCACCTTGGTAACGGTAGTTCAATTACTGCCATTAAAAATGGACAATCTATAGACACCTCTATGGGTTTTACTCCTTTAGAAGGTTTAATAATGGGAACTAGAAGTGGAGATATTGATGCAGGCATTGTTACATTTATTCAGGAAAAAGAGGGGCTAGATGCTGCAGGGATTAACTCATTATTAAACAAAAAAAGTGGATTCCTTGGAGTATGTGGTACCTCGTCTGATGCACGTGATATAGAGGCTGCTGCAGCAAAAGGAAACGAAAGAGCTCAACTTACACTAGATATGCTTCACTATCGAGTATTAAAATATATTGGATCTTATACTGCTGCTATGGGTGGAGTAGATTTAATTGTATTTACTGGAGGTATTGGAGAGAATGATATTTATATAAGAGAGGTAGTGGGTTCTCAACTCAGTTACTTAGGTCTTGAATTTGATAGTAATGCCAATAAAAAAGCTAAAGGGATAGACCTAATGCTTTCTAAACCAGGGTCAGTTGTTAAAATGGCTGCCGTAACTACAAATGAAGAGCTAGTTATTGCACAGGATACTATGAATATCCTTAAATAATAGTTAATCAATAGAAATTTTAAGTACTCAATAATATTATGATAACCACATTTGAACAAATTTTTGATAAGCTTAGGTCTAAACCTAAAAAGAGATTAGTAGCAGCTTGGGCTGTAGATGATCACACAATTAATGCTGCACGTCTTGCTGTGGAAGCAGGAATCGTAGAGGCAACTTTAGTTGGAGACGAAAAGATGATTCGTCAAGTATGTGCAACAGAAAAAATTGATCCTTCGATGTTTAAGATTGTATCTATTGACGATGAACTAAAGGCAGTTTCTCTATCTGTAGATCTTATAAACAGTGGAGAAGGTGATATCCTTATGAAAGGAATGTGCAGTACAGACAAATATATGAGAGCAATCCTCAATAAAGAAAAAGGGCTTTTACCTCCCAAAGCTGTATTGAGCCATGTTACTGTACTTTCTAACCCACAATATCATAAATTACTTATTCTTGGCGATATTGCAGTGATCCCTGCTCCCGATTTAAATCAGAAAATTGCAATAACCAGATATGTCGCTCAAACAGCAAAAGCAATAGGGGTAGAGAAACCCAAAGTTGCAATTATTACTGCTACAGAGCAGATGCTCCCTGGAATGCCAGCATGCGTGGATGCTGCGATTATCTCAAAAATGGCAGATAGAGGACAAATCTCGGGATGTTTTGTAGATGGGCCACTTGCTTTAGATGTTGCACTCTCTCCAGAAGCAGTAGCAGTTAAAAAATTGGTAAGTCCTGTTGCAGGTGATGCCGATTGTTTGGTTTTTCCAAATTTAGAGGCTGCAAATGTATTCTATAAGGCTAATACACTGTTTTGTGTTGAGGCAAAACTAGCTGCTATAGTTGCAGGAGCTAAGGCGCCTTGTGTATTATCTAGCAGAGCAGATAGTATTGATACTAAGTTAAACTCAATTGCACTAGCAGCTCTCACTGCAAAATAGATATGAAACAATTAATCTTAGCTATAAACCCAGGCTCTACTTCTACCAAAATTGCAGTTTATAAAGGACATAAACAGCTGTTTGTGTCAACTTTAAGACATAGCTCTAAAGAAATCTCTAGTTACGCTAAAATTCCAGACCAGTTTGAATTTAGAAAAAAAACTATTCTTAAAGCATTACAGGAAAACGATATAGATTTATTAAAAATTGCTGTTATTGTTGGTAGAGGAGGTCTTATAAAGCCAATTAAATCTGGTATTTATGAGGTTAACGATATAATGATTTCCCATTTATATGAGGGTATTGGAGGCGAACATGCAAGTAATTTAGGTGGGATTATTGCAGCCGATTTAGCTAGTGAAATAAAGGGGTGTAGAGCATTTATTACCGATCCTGTTGTGGTAGACGAGCTTGAGCCTGTAGCTAGGATTACTGGCCACCCTTTGTTTGAGAGACGTTCTATTTTTCATGCTCTAAATCAAAAGGCAATAGCTAAAAGTTATGCAACTTCTTTGAACAGAAGTTATGAATCAATGAATCTTATTGTAGCCCATTTGGGTGGCGGGGTTTCTGTTGGGGTTCATACCAATGGTATGGTTATAGATGTTAACAATGCATTGAATGGAGAAGGTCCTTTTTCTCCAGAAAGATCGGGAACACTCCCAGCTCTAGACTTAGCAAAACTTTGTTTCTCTGGTAAATATACTCTTGAAGATGTTAAGAAGATGATTACTGGAGAGGGTGGTTTAGTAGCTCATTTAGGTACTAATTCATTTAATGAGGTTGCTCAAAAAGTAAAAGAAGGAGACTCAAAATATATGCTTATATCTGATGCCTTTGCCTACAATGTTGCTAAAACAATAGGTTCTATGGCAGTGGTATTAAGTGGTAATGTAGATGCAATCTTAATTACTGGAGGTGTTGCATACAATACTAAGTTAATGGAAAAACTCTCTAAAATGATTAGTTTTATTGCCGAGGTTAAAATTTTTCCTGGAGAAGATGAGATGTCGGCCTTGGCTATGAATGGCCTTGCAATACTCACTGGAGATGCGACTGCTTTGATTTATGAATAACGCTCTGTAGTATGAGCAGCTTATTGAGAAGAGTTAAAATAGATATAATATTATTGAAGGGGCTTGTAATAGACAAGCTCCTTTTTATTACCTAATTGTGGGTGAAGAATATTAATAAGATCGTTAAGAATTACATCTGGCTCAATAACCCCTTTTTCCCAAAAATCACTTCCGCCTCCTGGAGTATTTCGTTTGATATTGTTGTATACAGTTCCCTCTTTAAGGATAGGAATTCCATTAAAAAGAGGGTTGCTAGTTCTAAGTTCTTTGAGGGTAGAGTAGTAGTTAGGATTTAGCCAAAATTGGGCTTTATATGCTTCTTGTATAATGTTTTCTATACTATATGTGTAGGAGTGAGACTCTCCTGATTTACTAAGCAACACTACACCTCCTGCATCTCTTATAAGGTGACTCATATAGTTGTTTTCTCCAGGAATATACCATGCATCTTTCCAAGGAGCATTAAGTAGTACGTTTGGTTTTACAGCTATGTTTTCTACTCTTGATTTAGCTTTTAAATATCTTATTTTTGCTAAATTAAAAAGAGAGTCTGCCATTTTTTCTTTATTATAAAAAGCTCCAAAAAACTTGAGATATTCTAATTTCCCTAAAGGGTGATTTTCCATATAGTCGTTAACAACCACAACGGTTATGCCAGCTTGTTTAATTTTCTCTATATACTGATTGTTCTCTCCACTTATTCCGTAGGCAAAAACTACATCGGGGTCTATTTGCATCAATATTTCATAGTTTATTGAAGCTTCAAACCCAATGTCTTCAATCTCTTTATTTTTAAGTTTAGCTTTGATTAGTGTGTCGGTTATATATCTACCTCCCGATACAGCAACTATAGAAGCACCTTCGCCAAGTAAGTTTATAAATGGAAGATGACTTGTAGACATGCAAACTACCTTTTTTATAGGAGTTTGTATAACTGTTGATTTAGAGTTGAATTTTCTCTCTCTCTCTCTCTCTCTCTCTCTCTCTCTTTCTATAAGAATATAACTACTTTGTTCATTGTTTCCACTCCATTTTTCACTTACAGTTATTGTTTTATACTCTTTTAGGTTGTTGCTGATATCAAAATAAAGAGCAAACTCATTGCTGATGTTACCTTTAAGAGTCTTTTTATTTAAATTTGTTTGTCCCTCTTGATCTTTACATGAAACTATCAAAAACAAGAGAACCGCTATCTTTATATATTTACTAATCATATATATCTATATTTGTTGCAAATTTAGTATAATTAATGATATGGGAAATTCACAAATAGTTGTGATAGGGGCAGGGGCTTCGGGAATGATGAGTGCAATAGCAGCTGCAAAAAAAGGAGCTTCGGTAGTAATTTTAGAAAAAATGGAGCGCCCCGGGAAAAAGATTAGAATCACCGGTAAGGGTAGATGCAACATAACCAATACAAAACCATGGGAAGAGTTTTCTACTCACCTGCACCCAAATAAAAAATTCTTGAAGCAAGTTTTTTTTAGTTTCTCAAATAGTGATACGATTGATTTTTTCGAAAGTATTGGTGTTAAATGTCTTGTAGAGCGAGGAGATAGAGTGTTTCCCGAAAGTGGTAGTGCTACTACTATAGTAGAGGCGTTAAAAGTGCAAATGGATAGCTTAGGTATAGAGCAGCACTATAACTCACCTGTTTTGAGTCTAGAGAGAGTAAACAACAAGATAGAAAGGGTTATAACTCGCACTCGTGTATATACTCCTAAAGCTGTTATCCTTGCTACTGGAGGGCTCTCGTACCCGCTTACAGGATCTAGTGGAGAGGGATATGAATTTGCAAAAAATGTGGGACATTCTGTAGTAGAGTGTTGGCCTTCACTAACTGCTTTAATGCCCAAAAACTACTCATCTGATTTGGAAGGGTTAACCCTTAAAAATATTGAGCTCTCTTTGTATGTGGGTAAAGATATGGTTCAGCAAGAGAGAGGAGATATTGATTTTACAAATAATGGAATAGAGGGATCTCTTGGCTTTAGAGTGAGTAGAAAGGCTGTAAAAGCTCTTATTAATGGCAACAAATGTTCATTGACAATTAATTTAAAACCGGCTGTAACCAACTCTAATTTAGAATCAAGAATTATAAAAGAGATTAAACAACTAAGCGGCAACTCTACAACTGCACTTTTAAGAAAATTTATGCCTAAACAGCTAATTGGTACTTTTATAAAATGGAATAGCTCACCAGAATCACTTTCCTCTATAGAGGACTATTATAAATTTGCATTGGAGTTGAGGGAGAATCTAAAAAGATGTAAATTAGAAATTGTATCATATACATCATACGAAAGGGCTGTTATTACAGCAGGTGGTATTTCTCTAAATGAAATTTATCCTAAGACAATGAGGTCTAGAGTAGTAGACAATTTATTTCTTTCTGGAGAAATTATTGATTTAGATGGCGATACTGGTGGGTATAATTTGCAAATCGCATTCTCTACAGGGTTTAAGGCAGGAGAAGAGGCTGCTGCTTATTTAATTTTAAATTCTAAAACAGGAGTTTGATTGGAATACAACTTAATGTCGCAAGGGATGGTAATGGGTTCTATTGGAGAGCATTCAACAAATATAATATCTCCTGTTTTAAATGAAAATTGAGCAGAGAGTTTTTCTAGTACTGCTCCTACTAAAGCTTCTAGGTTGAGAAATTCTTTTTTAGAAAAACACTCTTTTTCATTACAAGAAAGAGACAATGAACAGTCAGACATGTTTTTCATTTGATTAACAATATATACACTGTTATCAAAACATGTTGTAGCTGTTTTATAACTGTTTATATGGTTATTGTTAGTTGCAATTCCATAAAGGAGAAGCCCCTCGGCATATTTACTAATATATCTGCTACTATATTTAGATTTTATAGATTTAGCAGGTTTATCTACTTTGAATGCAAATCCCAAAGAGACTGCAAGCCCGCTTAAAAAGGGCGGTATATAAAAATGGGTAGAATTTTTGACTAAAGTGCTATCTGGTCGAAAGTGAAATTGTTCTGCCTTTCGGTCAGTTACAATTATTTTCACTTTTTTTGAGAATTTTCGAATTGAATTTTGAGTTCGGTAATTACCTGTTTAGTATCTAGAGTAAAATTACCGTTCATCATCCATGAGTAATAACCAGGATCTTTGCTAAACACCTCTTCTACTTTTTTCCCTTTGTGCTTGCCAAAATTAATGACCGGGATATCGTTTTGATCTAGAATGATCCTACCAGCGTAATCAACAACTTCAAATCTAGTAGAAAATTCCGATAGAAATTTAACATCGTTTTCTAGAGTGTCTTTATATCTATCTAATTGTGCTTCAAGAACTTCGAAGGTTGCAATAGTATCCGCTTCTGCCGAGTGAGCGTTGTCAAGAGTTTTATCGCAATAGAACTTATAGGCTGCTGTTAGAGTCCTTTGCTCCATCTTATGAAAGATATTTTGCACGTCTATTACTCTTCTTTTCCTAAAATCAAAGTGCACTCCTGCTCTTAACAACTCTTCGGCGAGCATAGGAATATCAAATTTAATTGCATTAAATCCAGAAAAATCACATCCACTCATCCATTGTGCTAAGCTTTTTGCAACTTCTTTAAAAGTGGGGCAATCAGCAACGTCTTCATTTGATATGCCGTGTATGCTTTGAGCTTCGGGAGAGATTGGTATGGTAGGGTTTACTCTTCTTGTTTTAAGTTCCTGATCTCCATTAGGCATAATTTTCAATGCGCTTATCTCTACTATTCTGTCTGTAGCAACGTTTAGGCCGGTACTTTCTATATCAAAAAAAAGGAGTGGGTTTTTTAAATTGAGCTTCATTGTTTTTTTCTTTACCTTATTGATTTTATGCATTCACCATCATTGGCATTATAAGAGCAAGTATCTCTTCGGTTGAGTCGCTTTGATCAGATGGCAAAATAAGTGCTGCTCTGGTAGAGTCTGAAAGTTCTAGCGAGATATCTATATAAGGCATGTTTGTAAGGATATCTATTAAGAATGGAGATTTAAAGCCAATTTCCATTGGATCCCCTTCGTATTGGCAGGTCAATCTTTCGTGAGCCGATATGGAAAAATCAAGATCTTGTGCAGAAATTATCAATTGATTATATGAAAGTTTTAGCTTTACAAGACTGCTTGCTTGATTTGAACAGACAGAAACTCTGCGCGCAGAATTTAAAAAATCTTGCCGGCTTATTATAAGTTTATTATTATTATTTTTTGGAATAACAGATTTATATGCTGGGTAGTTACCTTCTACAAGACGACAAACTAAAATAAAGGATTCAAATTCAAAATATGCATTTTTAGGATCAAAAATTATCTTTACTTCTTCATCAATTTTGGTGAGTAAGTTTTTTAAAATTGATGCGGGTTTTTTAGGTAGGATAAAAGTAGATTTGTTTTCTGACTTTATGTCATGTCTAGTATAGCACACTAGCTTATGAGCATCTGAAGCAACCAACGTGAGAGATTCGTTGTCAATATCAAAGTAAATCCCATTCATCACAGGCCTAAGTTCCTCTTCTGCAGTTGCGTATATGGTTCTATTAATACCTTCTAAAAGAGTTTGAGAGTTGATAGTGATTTGTGTGCTCTCTTGATCTATAGAGGCTATTGCTGGATAGTCTTCTGATTCTGTACAAGGCAATGTAGAATCGCCATTAGCCCAAGTGATCTCTATAGAGGTGTTGCTTTCATTAGTTTTAAATTCGAGAGGAATATCGGCAAACTCTTTGAGTGAGTCTACTAAAAGTTTGGCCGGTACCGTTATCTCTCCCTCTTCTTCAACGTTTTCTATTTGGAGACTAGTTTTAAGGCTAGTTTCCAAATCTGATGCAGTAATAGTGAGGTAACCATCTTTTAATACAAAAAGAAAATTATCCAAAACAGGAATAGTGTTTTTAGAAGAGATGACTCTTGAAACAGACGAAAGGCGAGCTAAAAGCTCTGCACTAGAAATAACAAACTTCATAATCTGATACTTTTTACAAAGATAAAAAAAATACGTTATGGCATATAATTTGTTTTTAAAAACTTAAATCATATTTTTATTAATATTAATCACTATATTTTATAAATAAATACTTTAATTTATGAAAAGAAATTTTTATCTCTCTCTATTATTAACAGTAATTGTTAGTGGAATTACTTCTTTCGCTGTTATATCATATAGTAATTCTGGAAACTCCAAGGCTAATAGATCTTATTTTCTAGAACAAGACACATCTACATTTCATAAGACAGCTTTTAGCAGAGATGAATATCCAGATTTTACTTTAGCTGCAGAAAGTGCAGTCAAAGCTGTTGTTCATGTAAAGGTTGTAAAAAAGGGAACTTCTACCCCATATTCACTGTTTGATTTCTTTTTTGGTTATGGACGCCCTCAGGAGCCAAGAGAGCAACTTGGAGCTGGCTCTGGAGTGATTATCACAGATGATGGATTTATAGTAACCAATAACCATGTAATTGATGGAGCCGACGAAATCGAAGTGACGTTAGAAAACAACAAAAGTTTCTCGGCAAAAATCATTGGTTCTGATTCTGCTACTGATATAGCTCTAATTAAGATTGAGGCCGAGAATTTGCCATTTCTCAAATTTGGAAATTCTGATGCATTACGTTTAGGAGAGTGGGTTCTTGCTATTGGCAACCCTTACAACTTAAGATCTACTGTTACCGCAGGTATAGTAAGTGCAAAAGCTAGGAGTATGCCTTCTATGGATGGAGAATTTAAGATTGAAGCATTTATTCAAACCGACGCAGCAGTTAATATGGGTAATAGTGGGGGAGCTCTTATTAATGTTGGAGGAGAACTGGTAGGTATTAATACTGCTATTGCGTCTAGAAATGGCTCATTTGCTGGATACTCATTTGCTGTTCC
>JBAYBU010000030.1:0-9058 GCA_041669105.1 Bacteroidales bacterium
GTAAAGATAAATTGGATAATGCCAGTATTTCTCTCGGCAACTGTACTTGCTGCCACCTATCTCAAAAACGACAAGCTAATCCGTTGGCAAACACTCTTCTCTGTTGTTGTGCACATTGTACTGCTTGTACAGCTTATATGGGCACCTGTTAAAATAAAATCAGACGATACTTGGCTGGGGTGGAAAGAACTTTCCAATAAGGTAGAGTCAATTGAAAAATTAAACCCAAACGATTTTTTCTTCTCAGACAACTCCTATAAAATAGCTGCTGTGCTCAATTTTTATTCAGCACAGCACATCTATGCCGGCAACATAATAGACAAATTTGCCTACCAATTTGCACTAGACAACAAAGATCTCTCTCACCTAGATGGAATGGATGCAATTTATATAACTAGTAGCCACTACCGCCGCAAAAACCTAAAGACAGGAGGCATAGAACAACTCCTAAAACAACACTTCCAAACCGTTGTACTCCTAGACTCCCTTATAGTCAAAGACAAACGCGGCATAGAAATTCGCCGCTTCTACTTCTACGACTGCGATAACTACACAGACTAATACTCACACTTCCAACACGCTAAATAAAAACTCTCTCAAAGCTTTCGAAAGCTTTGAGAGAGTTTTAGGCTAAAATACAGGGTTAAAAGCCATTGAGCTGCATGTAAACTGTGGGTAGTAGTAGTATAAAGCCTAAGATCATGAAGGCTATTAAGAATTTGTAGAACCATTTTACCCAAACTTCGTATGGGATGCGGGCAATGCCTAGGGCTCCAATCAAAACGGCAGATGTTGGGGTTATCATATTGGTAAAACCATCGCCAAATTGGTATGCCATTATGGTGGCTTGCCGTGAAAGGCCAATTACATCTGAGAAAGGTGCCATTATTGGCATTGTAATAGCTGCTTTTGCACTAGCCGATGGTATAAAAATGTTAAGAACCGTTTGTATAGCATACATAGAGCCAAGAGAAACAATTTTACCAGTTTTAGCCATTCCTACCGCCATGCTATTGAGCATAGTGTCAATGATATTACCATCGTTCAAAATAAAGATAATTCCACCTGCCAGCCCAACTATAAGCGCAGGGGTGAGCATCTCTTTACATCCTTCAATAAACTCATTTACAATTTTATTAGAGCCATAACCCGCCGCAAAGCCAGATATCACTCCCATAGCAAGAAAGAGTGCAGATATCTCTTTTAGATACCATTGGTAACCTAATACACCCAATATTAAAAATAGAATGGTGTAGATAAATAGATTCACTATAAAATATTGATGTGATTTTTTTACTCCAATAAAGCCAGTCAAAAGGTAGAGAGCTGTAATAATTGGAACAAATGGAGCAGTAAAACTACTTAGCCCTACTTCAATTTTTGTTTGAGGGAAAACAGTTGAGTAGAGAATAAGGGCTGCACTTGTAGCAAAGTACATTATCCATGCCCCCTTTTTATTAAGCTTACTTCTAGTATCTACACTCTTTAGCCTAATACTGGACTTGTTATTATTAAATTTAGCATCGCCCAGTTTCACTTCATTTGGCAGCGACGCATTACTCTGCGACTCTCCCTCTAAAGCAATTTCACCCTGTGCAACTCTGTTTCTCCAATATTCATCGGCACTATACATTACAGATTTAGTAGGGTCTTTTTTAACTTTAGCAGCATAGATCAAAACTATGGCAATAAATATTATAGTAAGAAGAACCCAGCAGACAAAGCGGTATTCTATTCCAGAGAACATTTGTAAACCAGCAATACTTTGGGCAATTCCAATTGTAAATGGGTTTAGGATGGCACCAGAAAAACCAATATGGGCAGCGCCATATACCATGCAGAAGCCAGTAATAGAATCGTACCCCATAGAGATTGCCAGGGGAATTACAATGGCAACAAAGGCAAGCGACTGTTCGCTCATTCCAAAAATGGCACCAAAGGAGCTAAAGAGAATCATAGTGAGCACAATTACTATATTGTTTACACCTAAATACTTAATGGCCCTATTCTTCTCTAAGGCCCTAACGTGCCGTAAAAATGAATTTATTCCAATATCTATAGATCTGCTGCTATTTAAAATGTAAAAAGCCCCACCAATTATAAGGATAAATGCTATAATTGCCCCTTGCTTTTGGAAGCCACTTAAAAAAGAACCGAACACATGCCAACTTTGAGGCGAAGAGGGCACAGAGTGATATGAGTTCTCAACAACTATCTCTCTTGAAACGCCTCCAATTTCTACCGTTTCATAATTAAACTTCCCTGCAGGTACAATCCATGTTAAAAAAAACTCTCTCAAAGCTTTTAAAAGCTTTGAGAGAGTTTTGGGTTAAAGTTCTGTGAGTATGCCGTTTACTATATTTAGGTGAGTCCAGGGGTTGGGGTTATTGGCCCAGTTTAAAAGATTGAATGTGGTTGTGCCAGAGAGGTTGCCTCTAATTTTGGTGTAACGGAGGGCGCCAAGGGGGTGCGTCCATGTGAGTGGCTTGGCTGTTTCGCAGGTTAGAGTGCTAGTGTCTAGAGTCTCTACTAAGAATGCGTTCTGCCCGTAAACGGCTGCAATACCGTTGCTCTCTATACAAACGGCAGAGTATTCGTCACATGCAATAGCCTTGGGAGAGATTTTATAATCTTTAGCAACTCTAGCCATAAAGACAACTAATCTACCAAATCTATCTCTTTGAGAGAAGTGAGTATCGGTTATATATCCACTCAACAAAGCTGTCTTTATAAAGCTTTTATCTATAGTCACTTTTGGGTCGAAAGGGTTCATAAGCGCCTCTTGCGAAATTGCAGAGCCTCTCTCTCCTGTGTATGAAAACTCACTCAATATTGCCATTCCAGCACTTGTGCCACCAATAGTTACTCTCTTCTCTTCTAACAGATACTTTATGGCATCGTGTACTTTAGTGTTACTCCATAGGCGTAAATAGGTAGATTGGTCTCCACCGGCAATAAAGAGAGCCTCGGCATTACAAATCATATTGAACACGCTATCTTTATTTGCTTTGTCTCTGGTATCTATAACCAAAGATTTTACAGAGTTCACAGAGATGCCAAGCGAAGAGAAGAGATAGGCATTATATCCATCAGCGCCCGAAGCCCTAATAACAACTATATCGCCGCCATTTGCATTGGTGAGCATCCACTGCATTGCCTCATCTACATCTGTACCGCCACCTGCTAATAGAAGGCCTGGTTTATGATTTGTCTTAATGTCTTGTTTGTTCCCAATAGAGTAGATAGCTGGTAGTCCAATTTCTATGGGTTTTTCTGGTTCTTTTCCATTGTTGCCACTCCCACCTGCCTTTGCACAACCTGCAAATAGAAACAGAAAGAGATAGAGTGTATAAGTAGTTAATGAATTCATAAATAGCTGTTAATGAATTAAGCGATAGGGGTTGGGTATTTTTATTACAGGTTATAGGAGTCGCCCGAAGAGAGAATTCTTATTGTAAAAACAGGTGCCCCCTCTTTACCAGAGAGCAAATTAATAGGTTCAAACAATAAAACGCTACTCTCTCCAACTACCTCAAAGGTGTTATTGGGTTTAACAATAATTGCTGTAGATTCGTCTATACCAACGCCCCTCAAACCAGGATTGTCTAACAATACAGAAAAGAGCCTATTGTGGCGTTTTCTATACAAAAAATGTTGGTCTACAATTACATTGTCTAAAAAACCAAAACCCTCAGAAGTAACAATATTATCTTTTTCAATCTCTACAAAATTTTGATTCCCAGAGCTGGCATTTTTCTCATTACCTGTTATCATTACTCTGCTCATTACCGCAGCACCAGCGCTTGTGCCACCAATAACTCCTCCCTCTTTATATAAAGTTTTAATTTTAGCAAGAAACTCAGTACCATTTAAATATTCAGTTAGGATATTTTGGTCACCTCCAGAAAAAAAGATAATATTTACACCAGAGAGCTTCTCTATATTCTCTTGTATATCTACCTCTTCTTTTTCGCACAAAAGTACCTCACAAGAATTAGCCCCTAACTTCATAAATTGTTCTTTTTGAAAAGCCCCTGTCATCTCCTGTTCACCGCTAGCAAAAGGGACTATAAGTACATTTTTCTCTACATCTCCAACAAGATTCATTAGTTCTTGCATTAAATAATCTGGCCTTTCGCCACCACCAATAATAAAAAGATGCCCTAATGCATTGGAGTTACTCTCTGCATAAAAATTTATCTCTGCCGTATTACTGGTACAGCTTAGTTGCGACAATAGAATTGCCGCTACAAATAATATTTTTTTCATAAAGTCTATTCTGTTATTAACGTATATGCTATTTGTGCCGAGGCTGTAAGATCTTCGTAAAGAATGAACTCATCGTTCGCGTGGGGGTTCTGGGCTCCTACCCCAATATTAATAGAGCTCAACCCTTTTGCATTTAGTGAGTTAGCATCACTCCCACCCATAGATTTAACCCCATTGATGGTTAATCCCATCTTTTGAAAAACAGTACTCAGCTTTTGGTATGGCTTCTCGCTCTCATTAATTTGATAAGGTAAAAACTCCCACTCATATTTAAAATCTACGCTACCACCCATCTCTTTTGCAATGGTCTCAAATTCTTTAGATACAGAGGTTATTGTCTCCTCTCCAAAGGGAATTGAGTCTGTGCGTAATTCTCCTATAGCCAAATACTCATTTGCAACAACATTGGTGGCTTTACCAGATTTTACAATGCCAATATTTGCATTGGTCTCTTTGTTAATCCAACCAAATGGAAACTTTGCAATAGCTTTAGAGGCCATCTCTATAGCATTTATGCCTTTTTCTGGGGAGATACCCGCATGAGCTGGCTTCCCCTTAAAAAGGAATTCGAACCTCATTGCACCACATGTGCCAGAGACAAAGTTGCCCGGTCTCATATGTGAATCAAAAATGTATCCATATTTAAGATTCTCTTTGGGCTTAAAATATTCCGATCCACCAAGGGTAGTCTCTTCACAAACCGTAAAGAGCAAAGTACATGGCTTAATAGTTCCCTCCTTGGCAGCCTTCTCGGCAGCATAAAGAATGGCGCTCAAACCAGCCCGGTCATCTACTCCCAAGGGAGTAGTGCCGTCTGATGTTATTCTATCTTCCAAAAATTGAGGAGCAACACCAAGGGTAGGCCTGGGTGTATCCATGTGCGCTGCAAGAAAAAATTCTCCCCCTCCATTTATCTCTACTATAACATTTCCTGAATTTCCTTTAGTAGCTTCAAATGCGTTATCGGTATATGTCTCTATATTCAACTTTTTAAAAAATTCTCTTATGTAGTTGTTTACAGGCAGTTCCGAACCAGATACAGCATCAATCTTTATTAACTCAGTAAATATCTCTAGTAATCTTTTATCTGTACTCTTCATCTTAATGACTAAATAGCTTAACGTTTCTAAGGTTAATGTAATATACGTCTGAACAGTTACCGTGTACAAATGCTATGTAAATAGTTTTTCCTTTAAATTGAGAGAAATCTTCTGTCTCCAAAGTGTAGTTTTTAGATTTATTAATCTCTTTTAATTCTGTCCAATCTCTTACAACTAGTGCATCTCGGCAATTATCAAAAGTAATAGGCTCCTCAGAGACCACAACCCTATACTGCTCCTCCCAAACGCCATTTGCGCCAGATGAAACTTCAAACGTGAGTGAAATATTATCCACTCTACTTGGTAATACTACCTCTGGAGAGACTAAATAGTTCTCTGGGAAAAGAGCATCTCCAGAGGCATATGAATCAGAAGTCATCGCACCTCTGTAGAAGTTCCAATCGTAACCATCGCCATCTCTATCTATTGTATACCACGTGTCTGGTAGGCCAATAAGGAATGACTCGTCTAAATAGAACACTCTATCTGGTGCAATCACATAGTTGAATAACCCAGTAGGCTTATTCGCCAAAGCGTCTTTAGAGTCTGTAAGCTTAATAAAAAACTGTTTGCCTGATTTTACTTTGAGATTAACCTCTATAAAACCAAAGAATCCTTCTTTAGGTATTGTAACGCTTCCTGTTTTAGAGGTTTCGTTAAAAGTACTACCAGCAGAGGCTAATATTTCATAATCTGTACCATAAATAGCATCAGTATAGAGAGTATCTATCCATTTAGGATCGGTGCCTGCAGGTACTTCACTTACATACCTGTCTTTGTCTTTAAGGTAGTACATCTTCTCTATTATCTCATAATTAACCACTATCTCGGTTGCCGATGGTTTAACAATTTGAATGCAAACCGAATCTGTTCCCAACCTAGAGTTCTCTTTGAAAAGTAGATTGCTTCTAACTCCCTGGTCATTTTTTTGAGCACTGAATTCATAGAGCTGTTGCCCGTTGTATGTCCAGTCTTCCTTTTCGCAAGAATTAAAAACAATCAATGCAAGCAAAAAGAGTGTTATTTTATTTATATAATTATTTCTCATCTCTTTAAAATATTTAAAGTTCTATTTACTTATTAATATCCCGGATTATTTACCAGTTTCTTATTTACATCCAATTCGGTTACACCTATAGGAGCTACAACTCTATAATCTTCGTATGGAATTGTTGGACTCCCATCTGGACGAGTAATAGGTTTTCCCATTCTCTTCATATCAAAGAAGCGGTGACCTTCAAAAGCCAACTCCAATCTTCTCTGTAGTAATACCTCGTTAAGTAAATTTGCATTGGTTGCAACTGTCTCGCCAATATTGCGTTTAGTTCTAACGTGGTTAACGTCTGCTCTGCTCAAATCATAAGATTTTAATTGAGCATAAGCCTCGGCCCTATTTAAATAGACCTCAGATATTCTAATAAGAGGAATATTGTCTAGGCCAAAAATACCACCCCAACTATTATATTTAGTAGTCCACCAAAGCTCCTGGCCAGACTCCCTTACCTTACGAGTGACAGTAAATCTAGTGTCGTTGGTTTGATCTATAGCAGCCATAAATTCATTAGAGAGAGAGAGATTTGCCTCGCCCGATCCTTTTCCATTTCCAAATCCATCGGCATCTCTAAAGCCGTCGTCATAAGTGCCATACATCGCCTGTAAAGAAGATGAGCCCAAGTTATCACTAGTAGTATATACTAACTGAAATAGAGACTCAGCCCCTTTAGAGAAGATCTCTCTATAGGCGCCTGTATAAACAGGAATGGATGAATTGTTAATTACATAAGTAGCAGCATCTACCGAGTTTTGCCAATCTTCTTTATACAAATAGAATCTAGACATAAATGCCTTAACTCCGATTGCACTAATTCTTGCGGGTGCCATTCCAGCATCATTATTTTCTAAATTAGCAAAAGCGTCTTTTAAATCTGCCTCTATTTGATTCCACACTGCGGTAACAGTAGATCTAGGTTCCGATGCAGTTTCGCTAATATTACCACCTGAGTTGTAGAATGGTTCCAAAATTAGTGGAACGCACAAATCAAAACCTCCAACTAAATAAGCGGGAACACGGCTATAAGTCATAGCCAAATAGAAATAGTTAAATGCCCTTAAAAACTGAGCTTCACCAAGAACAGCTTTAACTTTAGGCCCTTGGTCTAGTTTGTTGAGGTTTACAATTGCCTCATTAAGAGAACCAATTTGCGAATATGCAGTTGTCCAAATATCAATTTGAGCTCTTGGCTGAAAGCTATATTGGTTTTTATATCTAGATGCAGAAATAGACAATTTCACGTTGTCTCCAAGTACCTCTGGCAGAGTAATCATATCTCTCCCAAAGTAAAGAGGGCTTTGAAGCAAATCATATACCCCAATTACCATACCCTCGGCACCCTCTACCGTTGTGATCTTCTCTTCTGGCAGTGCGTGCTTTGTATCTATATCTAATATAGAATCGCAGCTTATAGCAAGCACCCCTATTAAAGTCAAAAATATATATAATCTTATTGTTTTCATTTTATGTAATCTTTAAAAATTAACTTTTATACCAATACTGTAGCTCTTAGACTGAGGGTACAAACCTCTGTCGTTACCAATAGACTCTGGGTCATATCCTTGATATGGAGTAGAGGTCCAAATATTATATGCAGTACCATAAACTTGAACATCTTCTAGTTTAAATTTATTTACTAGTTTTTTTGGTAGATCGTAACTTAAATTAATATTCTTTAATTTTATATAGTTTGTACTTTCATAAATAAGACTCATACCAGGGTCTACGTTTGCATCATAATTGGTTGGGTCTCCAGGATAGGCACCATCTAACATTGGAAGTGGAACCCAAGTTACATCTCCAGGTGCTTTCCAGCGGCCATCATAAACTTCTTTTAAAAGGTTATTATCTCCAGCTTGGCCAATTAAGACTGTTTTATCACTCCAGTATTTAGCTGCCCCTCTTTGGAACTGCAAGAAGAAAGAGAAGCTAAGACCTTTCCATCGGAATGTATTTTCCATACCTCCATAAAGAGTAGGGTCTGTCCCTTTTATCCAATATCTATCATCTAAGGTTGGGTTGTATGTTATATAACCATCTTTATCATAATACATTGGCCTTCCGTCTGAAGTGTTCACACCTGCCCATTTGTATACATAAGGTTGAGTTATACCTTTCCCAACTTTATAATCACCAAGCTCGTCAAGTCCATCTTGTAACTTTGTAACATAGTTGTTATTAACTGAAAGGTTAAAAGCAGTCTCCCACTCAAAATCTTTACCAGTTATATTTAAAGTGTTTATATGAATATCTACACCCTCGTTCCTTACACCACCCATATTAGAAGGTATAGAAGTAAATCCAGTCGTTTGAGGAATTACTCTTGAGTAAAGCAAATCCTTAGTATCGTCTATATAAGCATCAAAATTTGCTGTTATTCTGTCACTAAACAAACCTATGCTCAAACCTAAGTTCTTAGAGTGTTTCTTTTCCCATGTTAACTGGCGATTACCAATTGCAGATGGCACAATACCTGGGATACCATTATATGAAACATTACCAGAATATAGCCTGTGCGATACATAGTTACCAATACTAGAGTTACCGGTAATTCCGTAACTAGCTCTTAATCTTAAATCGCTCACCCAATTAACTCCTTTCATAAAAGACTCTTCATTAATTCTCCAAGCAGCAGAAA
>JBAYBU010000031.1:0-8944 GCA_041669105.1 Bacteroidales bacterium
ACTCCTTGATAATCCATAATTCTCACATTTTTGTTAAAACTAAGTCCAGAATAATCTCCCTTATACGTTTTAAAAGAGGCAATACCACTAAAAGCAGCAACTCCTATATAGTAATCAGAATTATAAATAGATATAGTTTCTACCTTAAGGGGGTTGTACTCTTCTATTTTTTGATGATCAAACACAGCCACACCATCTAGAATAGCTAGCGTGTTATCATTAGAGAAAGCAAGCTCTTTAAATGAACTATTTAGTCTAACCTGCAGATCGGGTTTTTTGTCTACTTTACGAAATCTAAGCTCTGGTATAAACTCCGATACAACCTCCTGCATTACTGTGAATCTAGTATAATCATCTAATCTGTAAACAGACAAGTTGCTCTGTAATAATGGGTCTTTATCCATAGGAATCCTTTCAAATAATGTATCTATACGAAATCTACGCCCCAATTGCATCTCTACGCCTCTCTGCTCTAATGAAGAGATAATATTGGTGTCTAGCACCAGAGTAGGAATCTCTCCTCTATTTTCTCTTATAAAAGGATCATAAATATCATAAACTATATTTAAATTGGAGTCGGCTTTAGGAATTTCAAGAATTAGATCACGATTCCCAAAAAAAGGAGTTGTAAAGAAGGTGAAATTTCCTACACTATCTACATAGGTAGAGTAGATATCCGAAATACCCCCTGCTGCCGAAAGAAAAATTGCCTTATCCCATAGTGCATCATTATTGTCGCAAATAACTTTACCATAAATAATTTCCCCCTCATACTCCGGGATAAATTTGTTTGTAAAAACAGGAGTTGCAGTTAAAGAAGGTGAAAGATATTGCGCAAAACTTTTGTTATAATTATTAGAGAGAGAGTCTTGCCTAAAGATTGAAATATTTGCAGAGATAGAACTCTCGCCATTATTAATAAGTGAAAAAACAAACGAGTTTTCTGTAGGAACAATCCTGCCAGAAGCACCAAAGCTAATATCTACAATGTTTTGCTCTCCCAGGTTAGAGAGGGAGAAAGAACCACTGTTTTTTACACCCTTAACCCCAGTAGTAACATTGCCCTCAACCCTGTTGGAACTAAGAACATTGTAAATAGATATAAATTTTTCAAAGAGAACAGGTTCTTGTTCGTTTAACATCTGTTTTGTGTAAGATGCAATTTTATAATTGCCAGTAGGTAAATTAGGAGGCAACTCAATATGACCACTCCCTCTACCCGCCACTAAAGCAATTTTTGCAGTTAACACCAAAGATTGTGCATTATAGAGTTCTAAATATGCTATGCTACTCATATTAGATAAACTAACAGAGTCACTAACATCTACACAATAGACCGATATCCACATAGTTTCTCCTGCAACATAAGAGTCTCTGTCTGTTGCTATGTAAATTCTCTCGGCAGCACGTAATGTTTTTTGCTCAGATGACAATTTTTGCCGAGGTAATGTTTGATGCAAAGCAAATGTTGGAGTTGTAGCCACCAGAGTGAATAAAAGAGAAAAAAACAGGTAAGGCAATACCAGTATCCGATAAAGTTTATAATTATATAGATGTGTCATTGTAAATAATTATCGTTTAGTTTATAGACTAAATATGATCGTTTGGCCAAAAAGAGGGCTTGTTTTTAGTACCATAGGTTCTGCACTCTACACATCTTCTAATAATCCAAGTGCTCTCGTTTGTCTCTTCGAAATAGCTTGTAACATCGTAGCCCACTTTGTATAGCGAATCTATAGGCAGCGGGTTATCGGGTCCCACATAGTGTGTATCACAATCTATCCTATCTTTATAAATCCCAATATCCGAAGAGCGGAAAAAAACCCTCTTCCTAACAACATAAGTACCACTAATATATCCAATGACTTTTTCGGAAGGAGTTGTTAAACAACGTATATTTCCTGCCATTTCACTAGGTTGAGGCGCAAATATACCACCTATCTCATCGGAGTTCTTTTTTATATTCTCCCAATAACTATATGCGTCTCGGCCAATAGCTATTTGCGCAAGCTCCATAGAGTAGAGGTAATTTATCCTGGAATCCCAAGAAGGCACATATAACAGAGGCTTTCTAAAGATCCTATCTTCATTTAAATGGTTAGAAGTGGCTATTAAAATAGATTTCGAAACATCTTGCCTCCAGCAATAATATCTGTTTTGATCCATATCAATTTCAAAAATAGATCCACTAAAAATATCATAATCAAAGAGCGAGAGATATTTAGAGCGAAACTCCCAATCTTCTTTAAAGCTCCACATATAGTACCAAGTTTTATTTTGTGTATCATGTGTATTCACATAAAAAATAAGACCAGTAGAGTCTCTATTAATAGAGTATCCAATAGAATCTATCTCTGGGACTTTTCTAATAGTAACAAAATCTGATTCATATCTTTGCCCTCCTGTGGTTACCACAAGTTTATACTCTAAAGAAGGATCAATCCCAATTGTATTTATAAGGTATTGAATCTTCTCCCCTTTTTTTTGTTCGAATGCAGAATATTTTTTCCCTCTGTCGCTCTCTACCCACACTGTGGCCTTTGAAATGTAGTCAATCTTATTCTCTTGGCTAAGTGAAAGAGAGCGACTCACCATAACTTTTGTAGTATCATTTTGAATGATATTCCCCTCTATAACTATCATGTTATCTATAGAAGAGACTCCCTCTGGTTCAAAAGGAGAGATACAGCTTTTTGTAATTGTGAGTGAAATAATTGTTATCACTATAATATATATCCTATTCATACCGTAGTTATCAGAACTTTATATTGTAATTTATAAATGGAATAGGGGCCCCAAATATAGATAATTTATACCCCTGAATTTTTTTGCCCGAGCTTGTATCGTAATAGACAGAGAACGCATTTTTCCTGCCAGTAACATTGTAAATACCAAGTGTAATTGTGCTATGAGTGAATAGAGTAAGTTTGTGGCTCGGTTCAATATTTATAGAGAAGTCCATTCTAAAATAATCGGGAATCCTATATGCGTTTCTATCGGAATAGTAGAGCCTATATCCATCACCATAAAAATATTTACTAATAGGTACAGTAACAGGCCTACCTGTAGAGTAATCTACATTAACAGAGAGACTAAGCCTCTGAGTAAATTTATAGTTACCAATAATTTTAAGATCGTGAGGTTTATCATACGAGGCAGAATACCAATCTCCTCCGTTTATATTATAACTCTCCTTTTGGCCACTCTCTTTGAGTTGAGTTCTAGAGTATGTATAAGAGACCCATCCATTGAGCTTGCCCAAAGGTTTTTTTGCTAAAAACTCAATCCCATAAGCTCTTCCCTCGGTTTCAAGAACATCTCTCTCTATGTTTTCATTCATATTAAGAGTAGCACCACTTTTATAATCTAAATAATTGTGCATCTGCTTATAATATCCCTCCAAAGAGAGCTCTACTCTACTACCAAAAGCATTACTATATAAGCCAGCCGCCGCTTGCCACCCTTTTTGAGGAACTATATTGGCATCGCTCAGTTTCCAAATATCTGTAGGAGCCACAGACGAAGTGTTAGATAACATGTGTATATACTGCCTCATACTGTTAAAACCCGCTTTGAGAGACAAGTTATCGCTAAACGAATACCTTACAGACAACCTAAACTCGGGCCCATGATAAGGCTTTATTAGATTTCCCCGAGCTGCAGTTAATGTGTCTATTATAGAAGATTCCTCTTTTTGATTGCTCCCATATTCATACCATTTTTTAGGGCCGAGTGCCGAGTAAAATGAGTAACGGAAGCCTAAGTCCAAAGAGAGTTTATCCATTAAAGACCAACTATCGCTTGCATAAAAAGAGAGCTCAGCAGCATTTTCATTATCGAGTCGTTTTGGACTAATCAAAGATTCTGTAGATACCGGTAATAAAACTCCAGGTGATAATTTATAGTAAACACCATTAGCCCCGTAACTTATTGAATGCTGTTCATTTATTAACCAGTTAAAATTTGCTTTAACAAACAGCTGATTAATATTAAATTTCATATTATAGGCATTTACAGGGTTGCCCTTCTCTTCTGTTTCATAATTATACTGGTCTAAACCTGTACTTATAACTAAGTTGTGTTTGTCGCTAATAAGATTTCTCCATTTTAACGATATATTTGTATTTTGATAATTATAGGTAGTGTCGGGGTTAAATTTAAAGCCATCTCCCGAATAGTAGCCATAAAAATAGAGCGTATTTTTGTTGTCTATCTTATGACTGACCCCCATAGTAAAGTCATTAAAAGAGGCTGTTCCATTATTGTAACCACTCTCTTCTGGAAGTAATTTCAATATCCAGTTTGAGTAGGTTGTGCGCAAACCTGCTATAAAGTTTGTTTTATCTTTAATTAAAGGACCCTCTAGGTGCACCTTACCAGTAAGAAGCCCTAACCCTACCGATCCAGTAATTTTGTTGCTATTACCATTCCTACTACTAATTTCTAGAACAGAAGAGATTCTACCACCATATTTAGCTGGAATAGTACTTTTATAGAGCTCTATATCACTTACCACATCGGGGTTAAATGCACTAAAAAGCCCAAATAGATGAGTTGGATTATAAATAGTGCCCTCGTTAAAAAGTATTAGATTTTGATCGGTAGCACCTCCTCTTACATTAAAGCCACCAGAAGACTCTCCCACCGATTTAACACCAGGCAGAGCAAGCACAATCTTCATAACATCGGCCTCTCCAAAAGCAGCAGGCACATGTTTTATTCTATCTATCCTAACTCTCTCTAACCCTATTTGGGTGCTTCTCATCTTTTGAGTACTCTCGGCAGTTAAAACAACTCCCTTTAAAGCATATACCTTATCTTTCATAAGAATATCCATCTCTCCATCGCCATAAACTTCCATCATGAGCTTTGTATCTTCAAGCCCATAACCTTTGATCTCCAAGTCGCGACTCCCTTTAGGAATCATAATTCTATAAAAACCAAAGGCATCTGTAGTAGTCACAGTATGTGGAGTAGAAATAAAGAGAGAGACCCCAGGAAGAGGTTCACCAGTATCCAAATTTTTAACATACCCTCTAAGCAGAGATCGCCCTTCACTTTGTGGGAGATTGGGATCGCCAATCTTATAAATTTTATTTTCTAGCCTAGCTGTATTATCTGAGTAAGTAACAGCTTTTAAATACTCGGCACCACTATCTACTGTCTTCTCTGTTCTAAAGTAATCTTTAGGTAAATCACTCATGAT
This sequence comes from Bacteroidales bacterium, assembly GCA_041669105.1. Taxonomy (GTDB): domain Bacteria; phylum Bacteroidota; class Bacteroidia; order Bacteroidales; family UBA932; genus Bact-08. The sequence continues at coordinate 5,207 of JBAYBU010000031.1, forward strand.
TCCTAAATCTTTAAGAACAATAAGTGAGTTTCCCAATTTAGAAAGTGTGTAGTTTTGCCGAGTTAAAGCAGTTAAAAGTCGCTCCTGAATATTAGAATTATTACACTCAAGCGAGAGTATCAAAGAGTCTTCTAATTTTTCTAACCTATAAAATAGCCTATAATTGGTTCTGTTATCAATAACTCTCTTTAAAGAGTCTATCGAAACATTTATGAGCTTAAGTTGAAAATTATCTCTGTTGTGGTCTGTCGCAGAGCTTTGGGTTTTTGCTATAATGTGTGTTGCCGCTCTACTGTGAGCTACTGCTAGTATCGTGAACAAACAAGCTGTAATCAAAACTAAATAGTGTCTCATCTTGATTCTGGTAGTAAAAAAGAATTAACAAACTCTACAATGCTTATAAATGCAGCATCTTTATTATGTTTTACATCAAGCGCCTTATCTCTAATATGTTTTCTTATTAAACTACCACTCACCCCGTAGAAAGATCTTATGTGAGAAACACGTTTTATCTCTTTTACAGACCCCTCTTTTAATAAATAATATTGATCGGAGTGTAAAAAAAATCTCTCTATTTTACTATTTGTCTCCAAATTTGCTAAATGATTAATTCTCTCTTCGTATTTTTTTATTGTCTTTTTAATTAACTTATTTTCACTATTACTCCAAAGTACTTCGTAGTAACCATCTTCTAAAGGAATCTCTGTACCGTTAAATTTAAAGTTTATAAAATCTCTGTTATCAATATTAAATTTCTCTACAAATTTTTTATTTAACATAACAGGCATCCCGTTCTCGCTTACAAATACATATAGTTCATCTAAATGACTATTTAAATTTAGTAACACATCTTTATATAACTTATCGTTATAAAAAACATTGCCTAGAACATACTCCTCGGAATACGCAAAATAAGTCCCAGTATATTTAAATTTATAATTAAGAGGTGCTGCTCCTCTATATAAATTAGATAGCTCTTTTGCCTCTTCTACGAACAACTCGTAATCTCCCGATTCTTGTGAATAAGAAGTTGTAAAGTATATTAAGAGTAGAGAAATAGCTAAAATCTTCTTTATCATAGTAGTTTAGTTAAATTTGCAACAAAATATTCGATCGTAAATTTAATAAACAATTTAACTATATCGGTTATACTGCAATAAGTTTAAATAAATTTTATTAAGTATCAATAATACAAAATGTTAGAAATCTGGCCTAAAAAGACGCAAACTCAGTAGAAATGATAGATATAAAAGAACATTCCATTGAATACAAATCAAAAATAGACCAACAGGGACTCAAAAAAATAAACAGAGTAACAGACTATCTCCAAGAGTTAGGCATCTCATACGATATATGGTACCATCCGCCACTACCCACTATTGAAGAGGCTATAGAGTTTTGGAAAGAGATGCCTGGCACTCATTGTAAAAACTTATTTTTTCGCAATCATAAAGGGAACAGACATTACCTGGTTCTATTTGAATGCCATCAAACCCTTGATATTCATAGCTTAGAACAAAGATTAAAACAAGGCAAACTCACATTTGCCTCTGCTAAACGTTTGGATAAATACTTAGGAGTAACAGCAGGCTCTGTAACACCATTTGGTTTAATAAACGATACCGAAAAACATGTAACGGTATTTATTGACAATGAGCTCAAAGATGTTACCAAAATCAGCTTCCACCCCAACGACAACAGAGCTAGCTTAGTTCTCTCCAATAGTGACTTTAAGAAATACTTAAACAACTGCGGTAACCAAGTTGAGTACATCTAACAGCTTTAGAAAAATGCTCTGCTTCAATCGAAAACAGCTCTCCACAAAGCGATCAACTCTGCCGATAGGCAGCTTATCTGAGCGTAGTGGACAACTCTGCCGATAGGCAGCTTTGCACGGCGATGACTCAGCATAACCTTCTCATAATAAGCTAGTTCACTTTTCTAATGCCCTAAAAAAAGGGCTATTAGAAAAGTTATAGTACTGATAATCAGCGTTCCCAGCTCAATCATCGCCACGATAATTTTGTACTGCGTTACGTGGGAAACTGAAGCAGAAAAAATCCAGCTCAATCATCGCCGTGATAATTTAGCGTTGTGCTAGGTGAGAATTTTTTGCAGGGAAAAAATTCTCTTACTTCTGCAAAAGGACCAATGAATTTTTTTATAGAACTTGCAACTCTTCTCTATTTGGTTTTTACATTGCTAGAGATATTGCCTTTGGCAGATGGGGTGGCTCTCTTAGGTGACCCAGTAGCGGGTGGTGCCTCAATTGCGGCAGGTTTCCCAGTAGCATAGCCGTAAATTATTAGAGCTACTCCAGCTACAACAAACGGAATACTAAGTAGTTGCCCCATATTTAAAGCCATCCCTTGTTCGAATGGAACTTGTGGTTCTTTAACAAATTCAATAAAAAAGCGTGCTCCAAAAATTCCTATTAAAAAGAGTCCAAAGAGAGTCCCTTTTTTGAGTTTTGGGAGAAATTTCCAATAGAGTAGCATTAAAATCCCAAAGGTTGCTAAGTAAGCAATTGCTTCGTAGAGCTGAGTTGGGTGTTTAGGCAAAACCTCTCCCCTTAAAACAAATATAAAACCCCAAGGTAGTGTGGTTGGATTGCCGTATATCTCTGAATTCATAAGGTTTCCAAATCTTATAAGAGCGCCAGCAAGTGCTGTAGCAATACCTATGCGCTCCATCAACCACAAGTAATCGAAGTTGTGCTTGCGTCCATATTTTCTTGCATAGTACCAAATTGCAATAAGTATTGCAATTGCTCCGCCATGACTAGCAAGCCCACCCTCCCAAACTTTAAGAATCTCTAGAGGCCGAGCCAAATAATAGTCGGGCTCATAAAATAGGCAATGCCCTAAACGAGCTCCAATTACTGCAGATCCCAATAAAGTATAGAGCAGAGGGTCTAAAATCTCTGTAGGAACTCCCTCTCTTTTAAAAAACTTAGTGAAGATATAATAGCCTATTAAAAAGCCCGATACAAATAAAACGCTATAATATCGGAGGGTAATAGGCCCAATAGAAAATATCTCTGGTGAGGGGCTCCATGTAACTGCAAACGGAAAAATCATCTCTTTAATATTAAAGGTACTAAGTTAGTAAAGTACTAAGTTAATTATTATGTACAAATTCTTAATTATTTTTAAGGTGATCTTATTTTTATTTGTAAAATTATTATTTACAGAGTCTTAGTTGCTAACTACAAAATATTGGGTACTATCTACGGAGCCTTGTAAAAACGCTAAGTGGCAAAGCCTTCTCAAACTGGTCTTTGAGATAGAGTTCCCCACACTCTGTTTGAATCTCTTTTGCTGTTTGAGCATCTTTCACCCCAAAGGCTGCTCTTACTAAGGTATCAGAAAGCAGAGGCGAATAACCATTAGAGTATAGATTAAGTAAAAGAAAAGAGTTTTTGGGTTCCAAAATTGCAGAGAGTTCCAAAATAAATTCATAGAGAAGGTCGTCTAACTTCCATCTCTCACCACCAGGGCCATGGCCATAAGCTGGCGGATCCATTATTATTCCTTGATATCTATTACCTCGCTTTGCCTCCCTTTTAACAAATTTCAAAGCATCTTCTACTATCCAACGAATATCCTTTATATTACTAATCTCCATATTTTTATTTGCCCAAGTAATTACTTGTTTTATGGAATCTAAGTGAGTAACATCGGCTCCTGCACATTTGGCTGCTAGTGAAGCCGCCCCAGTATATGCAAAAAGATTTAA
>JBAYBU010000032.1:0-8901 GCA_041669105.1 Bacteroidales bacterium
AGACCAAGAAAAAGAGATAGTTGCAGAAGCTCTTATTATCTCTACTGGAGCTACTGCAAAATACCTTGGCTTAGAATCAGAAGAGACTTTTAAAGGGCAAGGAGTATCGGCATGTGCAACTTGCGATGGATTTTTCTATAAAGGAAAAGATGTTGCCGTTGTAGGTGGTGGCGATACAGCTTGTGAAGAGGCATCATATCTTGCTGGTCTTTGTAATAAAGTATATATGATAGTTAGAAGAGACGTTTTAAGAGCCTCTAAAGCAATGCAAGAGAGAGTTAGAAACACTCCAAACATAGAGATTTTATGGCACTATAATACAAAAGAGATCACTGGCTCTGCTATGGGAGGGGTGAATGGTGCGATTCTTGTTCATAAAAATGGAAGCGAAAAAAAGATAGATGTCCATGGCTTTTTTCTTGCTATTGGGCACCATCCAAATTCCGAACTTTTTAGTGAATGGATAAAAACCAATGAAGAGGGTTATATCTTAACAGAGGGTAAAAGTACCAAAACTAATGTACCAGGTGTTTTTGCAGCAGGAGACGTACAAGACCCACACTACAGACAAGCAGTTACTGCTGCAGGTACGGGATGTATGGCAGCATTAGATGCCGAAAGATTTCTTGCCGAAAACAAATTATAAAAAATGAGATATATAAAAATTGTAGTTTTGTCTTTAGCTCTGATATCCAGTGCTTTATCTTGCAAATCACCGTATGATATGCTGCTTAAATCCACCGATGTAGATGAGGTTTACAAAGGTGCGTTTAAATATTTTGATGCAGGTAAATATCTTAAAGCAGCCGATCTCTTTGACAAGTTGCTACTCTCTGTGAGAGGTACCAACAGAGACGATACTGTTCAATTTTATCTTGGACTAAGTAACTATCGATATGGAGATTATGTTATTGCCGAGGCTAATTTTAACCAATTTATAAGTATTTTTCCACGAAGCTCATTCACAGAAGAGGCCAAATATTTACGAGTAGAGTGTCTTTACAGCTCTACCTATCGGTTTGAACTAGATCAACTCCCTACATACAAAGCAATGAGTTCAATAAACCTGTTTTTATATGAATATCCCAACAGCACTCACCTTAAAAGGATGAGGGATATGCTTGTAGATTTACAGGAAAGATTAGATCGCAAAAGTTTTGAGTCGGCTAAATTATACTATACAATAGAAGATTACAAAGCAGCCGCTTATGCACTTAAAAATGTTCTTAGAGAAAATGCCGAAAATCAATATCGAGAGGAGGTTCTCTACTACATTGTAGCTGCAAATTATCAATATGCAATAAACAGTGTCTCTTCAAAGCAGCGAGAAAGATTTCTCTCTCTTGTAGATGAATATTACAACTTTATAAGTGAATATCCCGACTCAAAGCACAGAAAAGAGCTAGATCAAATGTTTGAACGTGCTCAACAATATTTAAAAAAATAAATATATATATATATGGAAATAGACAAAAATATTCCTACGACAACGGTTACCAGAGATCTTTCAAAGCTGGCTAAACCCACAGGCAATATCTACGAATCTACAATGATAATAGCTAAAAGATCTAACCAGATAGCTGCCGAAATTAAACAAGAACTCAAAGTAAAACTAGAAGAGTTTTCTACTTATGCCGATACACTAGAAGAGACGTTCGAAAACAGAGAACAGATAGAAATCTCTAGGTATTACGAGAGATTACCAAAAGCAACTTTAATAGCTATTCATGAATTTGAAGAAGATAAGATTCAAATTAGGAAAATAGAGGGATAATGCTTAAAGGCAAACATATACTGATTGGAATAACAGGCAGCATAGCAGCATATAAAACTGCTGTGCTGGTTCGTTATTTGGTTAAAGAGGGTGCCCAGGTTAAGATTATCATGACAGAGATGGCAAAAAAATTTATTACTCGTTTAACAATGGCTACTCTCTCTAAAAATCCTATTCTGGTAGACTTTTATAATCCCGAAAATGGAGAGTGGAATAGTCATATTTCTCTTGGTATATGGGCTGATATTTACCTTATTGCTCCAGCATCTGCAAATACAATAGCAAAAATGGCTACTGGGATTGCAGACAATCTATTACTTACAACTTATCTTAGTGCAAGATGTCCTGTAATAATCGCACCTGCCATGGATCTAGATATGTTTGAACATATAGCCACTCAAACCAACATCTCTACTCTTAAAAAAAGAGGTGTAAAAATTATTGAACCTCCTTATGGAGAGCTTGCCAGTGGCTTAGAAGGAAAAGGCAGAATGGAAGAACCTCATATAATAGCAGAGGCTGTAAAAGAGTTTTTTCTTAAAACAGAACTAGAGAAGTCTAAAAGCAACTTAACTGGGAAAAAAGTCCTGTTAACTGCAGGGCCAACAGTAGAAGAGATAGATCCCGTTAGATTTATTTCTAACTACTCAACAGGGAAAATGGGATATGCCATAGCCAACGAGTTTGCTATTAGAGGTGCAGATGTTACAATAGTAAGCGGCCCAGTTCAACCAATCGAAACTACTGGAAACATTAAAATAATTAAGGTTAAAAGTGCATTGCAAATGTATAATGCAACTCTTAACGAATACAATAAGGGGGCAGATGTAGTTGTTTTAGCTGCTGCCGTTGGAGACTACACTCCCGAAGTTCAGTTTGATACAAAACTAAAAAGAGAAGGTGACAGACTCACGCTAAATTTAAAACCCACCAGCGACATAGCTGCCCGCATAGGTGAATTAAAAAAAGAGGGAGTAATCCATATAGGATTTGCTTTAGAAACCAACAACGAAGCAGAAAATGCCAGTAAGAAACTTAAAAGTAAAAACCTAGACGCAATTGTGCTTAACTCTCTAAACGACAAAGGTGCTGGTTTTACTTACAATACCAATAAAATTACAATTATAGATTCAAAAAACAACAGTTACCCTTTTGCTCTTAAAGACAAAAAGGAGGTCGCTTCGGATATTGTAGACTACGTGCAAAACTTAATTGTATGCTAAAATCGCTTGCGATATCTAACTATGCTCTTATTGAGAAACTAGAAGTTTCTTTTCCAGATGGCCTTATTATTATAACGGGAGAGACAGGAGCTGGAAAATCTATTCTATTAGGAGCTATCTCTTTACTCCTTGGTGCAAAAGCCAATAAAGAGATTCTCAAAGACCCTAATCAAAACTGCGTAGTAGAAGCTCTTTTTACAATTGAAAAAAGTATAGAAACCGAAAGCCTCTTTATTGAAAATTTAATGGAGTCAACTACAGAGCTTTTGATAAGACGTGTTATATCAACTACTGGCCGTGCTCGCTCATTTGTGAATGACCAACCCGTAAATGCAAAATTTCTAAAAGATATCTCCGAAAAACTAATCGATATACATGCCCAGCACGAGCATCTACTAATTGGCAAAAGCAATTTTAGACTTCAAGTGCTAGATTCTTATGCCAAAAATAGAGAGATAAAAGAGAGCTATAAATATGCATATAATAACCATAAAGAACTTGAAAAAAAGAAGAGAGATTTAGAGAAAAAGCTTCTTGAAGAAGAAGAAGATTTTGACTATAACAGCTTTAGATATAAGCAAATAGAGGATGCCGCACTAGTTTTAGGCGAACTAGAAGAGATTGAAGAAGAGTATAAAATATTAAGTAATGCTCAGGAGATAAAATCTACTCTCTACAAAATAATGCAGTTAATTAATCCAACTGAAATATCAATTGTTCAAACTCTTCAGGAAATTGAGACTTTATTTGCTAAAATTTCTGATTCAATACACGTTACAAAAGAGATGGCCCAAAGAGTAGAGTCTTGTCGTATAGAGTTAAAAGAGCTGGAGAGAGAAACTTCTCAACTTGTAGAATCTGTCAATTTTGATCCATCAAAAACTACTCTCCTAGAAGAGAGACTCTCCGTTATCTATAACTTACTCAATAAATATAAAGTTAACTCTGTAGAGGAACTTATTTTAATAAAAGAGAAATTTGCATCTAAACTTAATCTTACCGAAGAGTTTCATGAGAAGCTCAAAGAGACAGAGAAAGAAGTTCTAATAAGCTCAAATAACTTAATTGAAAAAGCCAAACTTCTTACAGAATCAAGAGAAAAAGCCTCTGATAATTTTTCTAAAGAGATGACGCAAAAAATAAGAGAACTAGAGATGCCTTTTGCCCAATTCAACACCCAAATAAAAGAACAGGAGCAATACGATATAAACGGAAAAGAGTCTATTGAGTTTTTCTTCTCGGCAAATAAAGAGATAGCTCCTCGTGAAATCTCAAAAGTTGCCTCGGGTGGAGAACTTTCTAGAATAATGCTGTGTCTCAAAGCTATTATGGCAAGGGACATACAGATGCCCTCTCTAATATTTGACGAGATTGACAGTGGAGTTTCTGGAAGTATTGCAGATAAAATGGGACTTCTCATTGGTGAATTATCTAATAATTTGCAGTTATTTGCAATAACACATCTCCCTCAAATAGCCTCTAAAGGAGACTGTCATCTGTTAGTATATAAAGAAGAGGGAGAAACAGGAGCTGCTGCCAGTAAAATCAAAAGAATAGATGGGCAAGAGCGAGTAATGGAAATTGCACGTATGCTCAGTGGATCGGAACTTACACCTGCTGCTATAGCAAATGCAAAAGAGTTCCTTTCTAACTAAAAAGAACCTTAAATACAACTATATATGAGACTTATTATTCAGAACTCTCACGAACAGGTTTCACAATGGGCTGCTGCCTACATTGTAAAAAAAATCAAAGAGTTTGAACCTACTACAGAAAAACCCTTTGTTCTTGGGCTGCCAACAGGATCTACTCCTTATGGTACATACAAAGAACTTATCCGATATTACAGAGAAGGGCTTATCTCCTTTAGTAATGTGGTAACATTTAATATGGATGAGTATATTGGAATTCCCAAAGAGCACCCACAATCTTATTTCACATTTATGTGGAATAACTTCTTTCAACATATAGATATCAAAAGAGAGAATGTAAATATCCCAAATGGTAATTCGCACGATTTAGATCTTGAATGTGAAAATTACGAGAAAAAAATGCAATCTTTTGGTGGTATAAACCTTTTCATGGGAGGCATTGGCGCCGATGGTCACATAGCCTTTAACGAACCGGGCTCTTCTCTCTCTTCTAGAACCAGAGTTAAAAGCCTAACTACAGATACAATAATTGCAAACTCAAGATTCTTTAACAACGATATCTCTCAGGTGCCAAAAACAGCTATCACTGTAGGGCTAGGCACAATTATGGACTCCCAAGAGGTAATGATTCTTGTGAATGGACATCACAAGGCAAGAGCCCTATATCACGCAGTAGAAGGTGGAATTAACCATATGTGGACAATTAGCGTTTTACAAATGCATACAAAAGGAATTATTGTTTGCGACGATGCATCTACCCAAGAGCTAAAAGTTGGCACAGTTAACTATTTTAAAGATATAGAAAGAAGTAATTTAGACCCAAGATCGCTACTGCTGTTTTAGAAATTGAGCGGCGGGAGAGAAGACCTTTTGGAACCAGTAATTTAGCTCTGTGGAGGCTCCTTTCTCTAGTGTGGGAAATGGAGCTTCGTGTGAATATTTAAATGGGAAATCTAGCTCCTTTAGGCACTTTTTCCAAATTGAGCCCATTGCATTTTTAATTCCCGAAGAGGGTATCACAATATCCTTTTTTAAAGAGATAGCTTTTATTCTTTTATGGGCTTTTTCATAAAAACTATATCTCTCTTTTTGCCTAAACTCTTTATCTATGTGTGCCAAAAAGGCATTGTCAATATTATCTACCTCTGCTTTAGAAGGGATATATTCATATATGAATTGATTGCGATAATAGTGATTCAAAATCTCAAAAGAGGCCCTGTCCATAATCATCCTAGAGTTGCCATTCATCTCTCCAAAGAGGGAGCCTCCACAAAACATAAACAACTTGCTCTCAGAGAAATAACCATAAGGATTAGCCATTAGTAGCACTTGTGAAAGCAAAGATCCAATTGAATAAGAGAAGATATTTACAGCACACTCTCTCTTAAAAAGTGTAGACCTACCTTCCCTTATCTCTTCCATTAATTGACAAATATTCAAAACAGACTCTCTTCCTGCTCAATAAAAGCGATAGGGGTCAGATTTTATTCTAGTACTAAGAGCATAATTTACAAATGTTAAGTTTTGATTACTTTCTATTCTACCCTCTCTCTTATCCCTCTCCTTTTCTAATGAGACCAATTTTTGCATTGCTCTTGGATCACTCCAAGAGAGGGGAGATCTATTTATATGCATAGAGATGGGGAAAAGCACAACTGGCATTTGAGTGTGGGAGCATAAATATTGTGCCCATGGGATATATTTATCCCAACATCGCTCATTTAAACCATGAAAAAGAATAATAGCACTTGAATATTTTTCAGATTGGCTTGCAGATCTGTTTTCAGATTGACTTGCAAATTTGTTTTCAGATATATTTTCTACTAGTTTTTCACTCGGTAAAACTACCCTATACTCAAAGTTAGTATTTTCTTCAATCTCATTATCTCTTATATTTAATGATTCAGGAATATTTATTCTCTCTCTTTCAAGAAAAATCTCTTGGTACCCCAACTCTTCTTTATATCTAAGTAAATAAACCTTCATCTTTTTCTTACAAATAAAAGAAGTAGCTTTAAAAATTAAAAATAAATGGAGCCAGCTGCTCTTTAATGGGACAAAATGGCTAAATTAGGGGTGAAATCGTGCCTAGAGTGGTTAAATTATCTCTATTTTTGTATTGACCATGAAAATACCAGATTATATTAATGAAAAAAAGAACATAGTAAGGCTTGTAGCTTTTACTTCCATTTTTGCTTTGGTCTTTATTAATATCTACAAACCATTTAGTTCATATAACTGGTATCCAGTTTCTGAGTTTATGTTCTTTGTCTATTCGTCTATAATAATTCTAACTGGTGTTTTGGTAGTAATTATTAGCCGTTTAATAATGTATTTCTACGGGAAAAAACATGAGATATCATATTGGAAATACGCCTTTTGGGTATTTTTTGAGATACTCTTTATGTCTCTTTTCTACACAATATATACTCTCTCTGTAGGCAAAGAGCGAGATATAATGGAAATATTTAAAACTTCTATAATAAACACCTCCCTAGTACTACTTTTGCCCTATACGGTGCTATGGTTTTATTTTGGGTGGAGGGAGAGCATTTTAAAACTTGAAAAACTCTCACAAAAAAAACAATCGGGAGCCACATTATTTGGGAACATCCCATTTTACGACGAAAAAGGTGTACTTAGAATCTCAATTAGCAAAGACGATCTTTTATATATAGAATCTTGTGATAACTATGTAACAATTCACTACACAGGCAACAATAAAGTAAATAAATATCTTCTTAGAAATAGACTTAAAACCATAGAGAACCAACTTTTAAACACAAATATAACAAGGTGTCATAGAACCTTTTTGGTTAATTTAGAAAAAGCCAAGGTTATTAGAAAAGAGAGCGATGGGCTCTATATAGAATTAGACACCAAAGATGCAAAAGAGATCCCGGTGTCTAAAAGTTATCAGAAAAAAATAAGTGAGAAATTTATCTCTTGAATAAAAAATATCTAAAAAGCAGGTAAAGGGATAGAGACTTTTATTAGCTAATTAAAAGCCGAAGTAAAAATCTTTTTTCTCCATAAGTTTATTGTACTTTTCGTGGTCAAAAGTATAAAACTTGGCAGGTTTATGTTTGGTATCTTTCATTACTTCTCCTGTATCGGTAATAACTCCTCTGTTTTTCTTGCGTCCAGTTGCTCTTTCCTTTGCTACTGCTGCAGGATCTCCCACCATTTTCTTATGAAAATTAGCTCTGTCAAATTTAATATTAAGCAACCTTTCATATATGGCTTGGAGTTGCTTTATAGTAAAGCGCTCATCTAATAATTCAAACGCAACAGGCTCTATATTAAGAGATAAAGAAAGTGCCTCTTTTGCTTTAACAATGGCTTCTCTATGATCAAATGCAATATTTTTGTTACTCATAGCTAAATCTAGATGCATCCATTGTAAACCTACTACATCGCTACCACTCTTAATATAGGGAGATTCCATAGCCGATGGGCCTAATAAACCATAAAATAAAACAGAAATAACTCTAGTGCGTGGATCTCTCTCTACATCTGAAAAAACACCATATTGACGTAAATTAATGCCCTCTATAGCAGTTTCTTCGAAAAGCTCTCTTTTTGCACACTCCTCAAGAGTCTCTTTGGGTTCGAGAAACCCTCCAGGTAAAGCCAAACTTCCCTTAAATGGATCACTACCTCTTTCTACTAATAAAACGTTAATCTCTTTTCCGTCAAATCCAAAAATGACACAATCTGTAGAAACTGCTGGTCTTGGGTATTTGTAACTGTAACTTCCCTCCATCTCTTTTTTAAATTCTAATTCATAAAATATATAGCCACAAAAATAGTTAAAAAACCTATACTATTTAAGCTTTTCCGTAATTTCCTTGTCGGTTGGTTTAACTTTGGATGGAAAAAATGCCAATAATCTGCCTTTTTCGTCAATTAGATACTTTCCAAAATTCCAGGAGGGCTCTTGAGTGTTCCATCCATTTTTAGACTTAGTAGTTAGCCACTCGTGAACCTTATTTTTATTGGTACCTTTAACCGAAGATTTATCCATCATTTGAAATGTCACTCCATAATTTTGCTCGCAAAAAGATAGTATCTCATCGTTCGAACCAGGGTCTTGTGCGCCAAAATCATTTGATGGAAAGCCCAATACTACCAAAGAGGCTCCATACTCTTGATGCAGTTGCTCCAACCCTTTAAATTGAGGAGTAAACCCGCACTTAGAAGCAGTATTTACAATCAACACCTTTTTCCCTTTTAACTGTTCAAATTTAAA
>JBAYBU010000033.1:0-8874 GCA_041669105.1 Bacteroidales bacterium
TCCCTTCCTTGTCCTAGCTTGTCGTCTCCATAGCTATACCAAGAACCGCTTTTTTTAATAACATCAAAATCTACTCCAAGATCTATAATCTCTCCAATTTTTGAAATACCTAGGCCAAAGACGATATCAAATTCGGCTTTTCTAAAAGGAGGAGCTAGTTTGTTTTTTACAACTCTTGCTCTTACCCTGTTACCAGTTGCTGCATCTCCATCTTTTATTTGGGTTATTCTACGTACATCTACCCTTACCGACGAATAAAATTTAAGAGCATTACCACCAGTAGTGGTCTCGGGGCTACCAAACATTACTCCTATTTTGTCTCTAAGTTGGTTAATAAAAATACAGCAGGTATTTGTGCGACTTATGTTTGCAGTTAATTTCCTTAACGCTTGGCTCATGAGTCTTGCTTGAAGCCCCATTTTAGAATCGCCCATCTCTCCCTCAATCTCTGCTTTTGGAGTTAACGCTGCAACTGAGTCAATTACTATTACGTCTATTGCTCCACTGCGAATTAACGCATCTGTAATTTCTAAAGCCTGTTCTCCATTATCTGGTTGTGATATTAATAAAGTATCTACATCTACTCCCAAATTTTTTGCATAAGTTCTATCAAATGCATGCTCAGCATCTATTATAGCCGCTACTCCTCCTAACTTTTGAGCCTCGGCCACTGCATGTATTGCAAGTGTTGTTTTTCCACTAGACTCTGGACCATAAATCTCTACTACCCGCCCTCTTGGATAACCACCTATACCCAATGCGTAGTCCAATGCAATTGAACCAGAGGGGATAGTTGATATCTCCCATTTTGGCTGCTCACCCATCTTCATAACGGCGCCTTTCCCGTAATCTTTCTCAATCTTGTCTAAAGTTGCCTGTAAGGCTTTGAGTTTTTCGGGACTGATTTCGCCACCTTTTTTAACTTCTTCACTCTGCTTTGCCATAATGTTATAGTTTTAAATTCATACAAAAATAACAAATGATTTCTAATTTTCTCTATATTTGTGGTATGAAAAAATGGTTACTGGGGCGTACCCCTCAAGAAATAAGCAAAATAACAGATAGCCTGTCATTTCCATCCTTTACTGCCAATCAGATAGTTGACTGGCTCTACTCCAAGAAAGTATCATCTATAGAGCAAATGACCAATTTGTCTAAAAGCGCAAGAGAGATTTTGTCGCAAAGCTATGAGGTTGGTGGCTTTGCCCCTTTGACAGATACCCTCTCGGCAGATGGAACAAGAAAATATCTGTTCCCCTCATTAAATGGAGCAAATATTGAGTCTGTAGTGATCCCCGATTACGAGAGAGCTACGTTATGTGTCTCTTCACAAGCTGGCTGTAAAATGGGTTGTAAGTTTTGTATGACCGGTAAAATGGGTTTTAGCGCAAATTTAACAGCGGGTGAAATTATTTCGCAAGTTATTAATGTGCAAGAGAGCGATCAACTTACTAATGTAGTTTATATGGGTATGGGAGAACCTCTAGATAATTACAAAGAGGTACTTAAAAGTACTGTTATATTAACTTCTGATTGGGGTTTTGGATGGAGTCCTAGGAGGATAACACTTTCTACAATTGGTATTCACACTGAGTTAAAAGATTTTTTAGACAATTCTAAATGCCATCTAGCTGTCTCTTTACACAATCCTTTTGATTTAGAGAGAGCTCAAATGATACCTGCACAAAAAACTTGGTCGTTAGAGCAAACGGTAGATTTGATAAAGCAATATGATTTTTCTGGACAGCGCCGAGTTAGTCTTGAGTACATTATGTTTTCTGGTTGGAACGACACAAAGAGGCATGCCGATGCTCTCACTAGAATGCTACGTGGCTTGGAGTGTAGGGTAAATTTAATTAGATTTCATGAGATTCCCGATTTCCCTCTTAAAACTTCTCCCGATCTTGTAATGGAAAAATTTAAAGAGAGGCTAAATAACTCTGGGGTTATTGCAACAATAAGGGCTTCTCGTGGAGAAGATATATTGGCAGCATGTGGAATGCTTAGTACTTCTAAGCAAAAAGATTAACTCGATTTTGAATTACATAAATTTTAATAACGGTAGTAATAAGCCAAAACAACGGCTACCCTCGGCATTTAAAGATTCAAAAAAGGCACTAAGTGCTATGCAGAGGTTGTGTTCTATGAGGGAGTATTGCCGCTACGATATTAATATAAAGCTAAAAAAACTTGAATTAAGCGATAACGAGAGAAAACAGATTATAATCTCTCTAGAAGAGGATAAGTTTTTAGATAACTCGCGTTATGCAGTGGCTTTTGTAAGAGATAAGGCTGCTTTTAATGGATGGGGTACTACAAAAATTAGATGGGCATTAAAATTAAAAAAGGTAGAGGAGGAGATAATTGAAGAGGCAATGAAACAGTTACCACCAGAGGATGAACTCCAAAGATTATCACTACTTTTAAATAAAAAAATAAAGAGCTTAAACCGAGAGCAAGAGAAAGCTAAAGTGAGAGTTAAGCTTATCCGTTTTGCAATATCTAGGGGCTTTGATTATGATAAGGTAATACCAGTTGTGAACAAAATCATGGCTAACTTTGTCAAAGATAAACCAGATTTTAATTAAAGGAGTTACTATGTATACATTGGATCTTAATAAAGAGATTCATCAGCGGATATTGGCGCTGGGGAGGTCTCTTTGACATAGATAAAAAGAGAGAAGAGTTAAAGGAAGGAGAGCAAAAGGCTTTGGAACCAGAATTTTGGAGTAACCCATCGGAGTCCCAAGAGTTCCTCAAGAAATTATCGTCGGTAAAGTTTTGGGTAAAAGAGTACGAAAAGATAGAGACTTTTTGGGACGATCTATCTGTTTTGGTCTCTTTTTTTAAAGAAGATGCTTCGCTAGAAAAAGAGGTAGAGGTCTGTTACAACAAGCTGTTGAGCAAGGTAGATGCTTTGGAAATGAGAAGTATGCTCGGTAGTGAAGGAGATAATTTGGGTGCGATTTTAAAGATAAATTCGGGTGCAGGTGGTACGGAGAGTAATGATTGGTCTTCTATGCTAATGAGGATGTATGTGAGATGGGGGGAGCGAAACGGATATAAAGTACATATATACGATGTTTTAGAGGGAGACGAAGCCGGTATAAAGTCTGTTACTGTTGAGTTTGAAGGCGATTATGCTTTTGGATATCTCAAAGCAGAGAGCGGTGTTCACCGTTTAGTAAGAATCTCTCCTTTTAATGCTCAAGGTAAACGCCAAACAACCTTCTCTTCTATTTTTGTATACCCTGCTGTAGATGATACTATTAATATTGAGGTTAATCCGAGTGATTTAGATTGGGACACTTTCCGTTCTGGTGGTGCTGGGGGTCAAAATGTAAATAAAGTAGAGACTGGAGTTAGAGTAAAACATATTCCATCGGGCATTGTAGTTGAAAATACAGAGTCGCGCTCTCAAATGGATAATCGCCAAAATGCATTGCGCATTTTAAAATCTCATCTTTATGAGTTAGAGCTTAGAAAAAGAAGGGAGAAAGAGGCCGAGTTAGAGGGGAAAAAGTTGAAGATTGAGTGGGGGTCTCAAATAAGAAACTACGTGTTACACCCGTATAAATTGGTAAAAGATAATAGGACAGGATATGAAACAACAGATACTCAAGAGGTATTAGATGGAGGGCTAAATGAGTTTATGAGAGAATTTTTATTAACTAATTCAAATGCTTCCAATTAGTTTTGGTACACTCTTTGGAGTGTTTGAGTATAATTTTAAAATAGCTAAAAAGATGGAGTTTAAATTTAATGAAATGTTCCCACTGGGAAAGGAGAAAACAGAGTATCACCTTCTTACAAAAGAGCACGTGTCTGTATCTCAATTTGAAGGAGAAGAGATTCTTAAGGTAGACCCAAAAGGATTAAGACTTCTTGCTAAACAGGCGATGCACGATATATCATTTATGCTCCGTCCAGAGCATAACGATATGGTGGCTAAAATTTTAAATGATCCTGAGGCAAGTGCAAATGATAGAGCTGTAGCCATAACCATGTTGCTCAATGCCGAGATCTCTGCAAAAGGGATTCTTCCATTTTGCCAAGATACTGGCACCGCTACTATTGTTGCTAAAAAAGGTCAAAGAGTATGGACTGGTGCAAACGACGAGGAGGCTTTGAGCCACGGGGTATTCGATACCTACACTACAGATAATCTTCGCTATTCACAAACCATAGCGTTGGATATGTACACAGAGCAAAATACAGGAAATAACCTTCCTGCTCAAATAGATATTTATGCGACCGATGGAGACGAATATAAATTCCTTTTTGTTGCCAAGGGTGGTGGTAGCGCCAATAAGAGTTATCTTTTCCAAGAGACAAAAGCTCTGCTCAACCCCGATAAGCTAGAGAACTACTTAGTAGAAAAAATGAAGCTTCTTGGAACCTCGGCCTGCCCTCCTTATCATATTGCTTTTGTGATAGGCGGAACTTCGGCAGAGATGTGTATGAAAAATGTGAAGCTTGCTTCGGCAAAATATTTAGATGACCTACCTAAAAAAGGTGGAGAAAAGGGGCACGCGTTTAGAGATTTAGAGCTAGAAGCTAAATTGCTAAAAGCTGCCAATTCACTTGGTATTGGAGCGCAGTTTGGGGGTAAATATTATGCCCACGATATTCGTGTTATAAGATTGCCCCGCCATGGAGCCTCTTGCCCTGTAGGTATGGGAGTCTCTTGCAGTGCAGATAGAAACGTTAAGGCCAAAATTAATAGAGAGGGTATTTGGATAGAGACTTTAGATTCCAACCCAGCTCGTTTAATTCCAGAAAAATACCGCGATCCAAAGGCTACTCAAGCAGGTGGTGTTAAAGTAGATTTGAACCGCCCTATGAAAGAGATACTTGCTACGCTTTCTAAACATCCTGTCTCTACATTTTTACTGCTCAGCGGTACAATTGTAGTTGGTAGAGATATTGCCCACGCAAAACTTAAAGAGAGAATTGATGCTGGAAATGGGTTACCCCAATATATTAAAGACCACCCTATTTACTATGCTGGCCCTGCTAAAACTCCTGCTGGTTATGCAAGTGGCTCCTTTGGCCCTACAACTGCTGGCCGTATGGACTCCTATGTAAATCTCTTTCAAGAGAATGGTGGTAGCATGATTATGATTGCAAAAGGAAACCGTAGCCAAGAGGTAACCGACTCATGTAAAAAATATGGTGGTTTTTATCTAGGTAGCATTGGTGGCCCTGCTGCAATACTTGCACAAGAAAATATTAAAAAAGTTGAAGTTTTGGAATATCCTGAGCTTGGAATGGAGGCGATCTGGAAAATAGAAGTAGAGAATTTCCCTTGCTTTATTCTTGTAGACGATAAAGGCAACGATTTCTTTAAAGACCTGCTTTAGTGCCAAGGCAAAAGTTTTCCACCTTATAATTAACAGTCAATCAACACAAAGAAGTATTATTGGTAATTAATTCAAATAATTTTATAAAACATATTCTATCCAACAACAGAAAACCACCCACCATTCGACTGATTTGAGTTGATGTGCTGTAAATCAATCAAATAACTTTTGTTAATGGGTCAAAAAGCGACTATTTAAGAAAGCTATAACACTGGTAATAAGCAGATTGCTTTAAATCGGTCAAAAGATAGGCACCTTTTAGGTAATTAGATGAAGTAGTTTAAGGAAGCAGGCCTAGGAGTGTTAAATGATCAAAGGGAGGCGTTTCGTAGGCCCCAAAAAACCACAAAGAAAATATCGTTTAAAAAAACAGCGTTGCTGCTGCTGAACAGACAGTTTTTTGCGCAGAGATAGACAAAAAGAGGATGTCTAAAAAGTGGACAGCCTCTTTTGTGCATTTAAAAGGGTTCTGTGTGGATGTTTATTTGGGTGTTTTTGCCAAAGCGGTTGCGGAGTTCTATCTCTATTTCGGTAGCAATGTCGTGAGATCTTATGAAGGTGATGTTTTTATCTAGTTTAATATGGACGTCTATTGCATATATGCTACCTATTTTGCGAGTTTTTAAGTGGTGATAAATTTTAACGTCTTTGTGACTAGTTATAATTTTTCCAATCTCCTCTACTACCTCTTGTGGGAGAGCTGATTCTAGCAGCTCTTTCACACTTGGGAGGATAATGCTTATTGCCACTTTGAAAATAAAGATGCTAACTATTAATCCTGCGATTGGGTCTAATATTCTCCAGTTCTCTCCTAGAAAAATTGCGCCAGCTATGCCGAGAGCTGTTCCCATAGAGGAGAAGGCATCGGTTCTGTGATGCCAGCCATTGGCAATTATGGCATCGTTTTTTATCTCTCTGCCAACTCTAATAGTGTAATGATAGAGAATCTCTTTGAAAATGATTGAGACTATGGCTGCCCAAAATGCAATCATGCCTGGCTGTTCTAGAATATTACCTTTTATCGCATAAAGGATGTTTTTCACCCCATTTACAAAGATGCCTGCCGCTACGCCAACTAATACTATGGAGATAAGCAGAGCAGCAAAAGTTTCAAATTTACCATGGCCATATCTGTGATTGTGGTCACTCTCTTTACCCGATATGTCAACAAAAGCAATTACTACAATATCTGTTGCAAAGTCCGAAATTGAGTGGACGGCATCGGCAACCATTGCGGCACTATTCCCAATTATGCCTGCAGCCAGTTTACCTGCCGATAAAATTAGGTTTACAATGAATCCTATAAATGTTATTCTCTTTGCTGCTCTTGCCCTCTCTCTCATCTTTATTTGCCTTTTGCGTAAACAAAGTACAAAGATAAACGTTTTATCTGTTAAAGTTTTAAATGAAGTATATGTTTTTTCTGATAGTGCTGCTCTTTACCCTAGCACTCAATAGTTATGTTTTTATAAGAGGATGGCAAGTTTTGCCACCCTTTTTTAGTGCTAAGATTCTCTATCCGTTGCTTTTTTGGGCTCTCACTCTTCTCTTTTATGTAAGAATGTTTTATGGAGATAGTTTCCCTCCATCAATCTCGCCATTGATATCTACTTTAGCTTTTACATGGCTTATTGCTGTTGTCTATTTTGCTCTTATTGCTTTGGGTGTAGATATTCTTAGACTAACTAATCGGTTATTTGACTTTTTTCCCTCTTTTATAAAAAACAATCTATTAACCTCGGCACGTATAACAGCACTAACAGCTGTAACTTTTGTCTCTCTTTTACTTGCTTATGGGAGGTGTAATTTTAATAATCCAAAGGTTACAAAAGTTACAGTAGAGTTGGCAAAGCCAATACCGGGTAACCATGTTAGAATTGTGTTAATAAGTGATATTCATTTGAGTTCTTATATAAACGGGTCGCATTTAGATAAATACATAGAACTTATAAATTCTCAAAACCCTCATTTAGTGCTTATAGCGGGCGATATTGTAGATCGCAATATAGAGCCATTAATAGATTGGGATATCTCTACAAGGTTTAAAAAGATTAAATCTAAATATGGTGTTTTTGCTATAAGTGGCAATCACGACTATTATGGAGGAGAGAGAGAACGCTTGTATGACTATTTAAGGAGCTCGGGAATAACTCTTCTTTTAGACTCTGTTGCCACAATTGCTGGTACTGTGCAAATTGTAGGTAGAGAAGATAGAACAAACAGCAAAAGAAAAGAGTTAAAAGAAATTCTAGCAGAAACAGATAAAAACTTACCTATTATTTTAATGGATCATCAGCCATTTGGGCTGCACGAAGCTGTGGAGAATGGAGTTGATTTACAACTTTCGGGACATACTCACAACGGCCAGTTTTGGCCAGGTAATTTGGTGGTGAAATGGATGTACGAAGTGGGGTATGGATATAAAAAAATTGGAGATACTCACTTTTATGTCTCGTCGGGAGTGGGGCTGTGGGGGCCAAAATTTAGGATAGGAACTTTTTCGGAAGTTGTGACAATAGATCTAAAAGAGATATAAATTTAAACATTGAGAATAAGAAAATTTAAAATTAGAGTAGGAAAATTTTAGAGTTAGAGTCTAATGTATAGAAAGCATCTCCTAAAAAGAGAGTGTTTAACAGTTTTTAACATTTACTGTTCAATAGAAATTAATTTAATACAAAATAAAAATCACTATAGATTGCTATGAAGAAAAGGCTATTCTCACTATTCATCATTATTTTATTAGGCTTTACCACTGCTCATGCTCAAATTTACATTCAACTTTCTCTGAATCAATATCTAGAAAAGGTTCGTGTTGGTAATATTGAGTATGCTGCAGAGAGGCTTAATATGGAATTAGCCGAGGCTCAAATTATTTCGGCTTCGGTATTTAATAACCCCTCTATTGAATTTGCCTACTATAATAATGAGTTAAACAGCATGCAAATGGGTCAGGGTGTTTCTGGCGAAATTTCTCAAACTATCTCGCCAGGTCGTAGAAGAGCTGCCATAAACTTGGCAAAGAGTGAAAAGGATTTGACACAAGCAGTACTTGTAGATTATTTTAGATTATTGCGCCAAGAGGCGACTCTTACATGGTTAGAGGCCATTAAATCAAGGCAGTTGTATCAAATAAAAAAAGAGAGTTATAGAGATCAAATTAAACTATTGGTTTCTGATAGCCTTTCTCGTGGTTCTGAATTTTTGAAAGATTTAGATATTCTTCAAAATAAGGTAGAGACTGGAATTCTTTGTTCTCAGCTTTTAGATATGGAGAGCGAATTTAATGAACTCTGCAGGTCTATTACTAATTTTTGTGGTGTAAGCAACCTCGATACAATTTATATTCCCGAAAAGAAAAATATTTGGAATGAGAAGAGTTTTGTTTTAGGTGAAATAATAGAGAAAGCTCTTAATAATAGAGCCGATATTCTAGCATCTAAAAAAGAGATTGATGTCTCTAAATATGCTGTAAATGTAGCAAAGGCCGATCGTATTCCAGAATTCGACA
>JBAYBU010000034.1:0-8799 GCA_041669105.1 Bacteroidales bacterium
AATGTTATGAAATTGCAACAACAAAGTTGTTAATCCGAAACCCGCAAGACCCACCACTGCAGGATTTCCCATTTTTTTCTCCATATTTTTTAATTAAAAGCCCGCGAAGATAACACAAAAGAACTATATGCAAAATATAGCAGAACTAATTAATTATTCTAGCTTTATATTAAGAGAGTGTATATACAAGAATCGTATTAATAAAGAGAAATAATGAAATCAACTAAAATCTTAATCTACTCTCCGCTGTTTTACTTTTCGCATTTGCGTGTAAAGAAATATCACACAAGAATCAAAAACATAAAAACATTTGGAATTTAAATTTATTATTGCGTAATTTACGCAGCGCAGATTGCGCAACAGAAAATTACCTTTAATATGAAACCTAATAATCCCTTTCTTATAACTGGATACTCCAGTCCTTTATATTTTTGCGATAGAGAAGAAGAGACAAAAAAAATGGTAGATGCCTTGGATAATGGAAGAAACCTTACTCTCATTGCTCCAAGACGGATGGGTAAGACAGGGCTAATAAAAAATGTTTTTTATAATTTAAAAGAGAAGCATCCAGAAGTAATCACATTCTATATGGATATCTACTCTACCCAAAATAGAGGGGATTTTATAAAGCTCTTAGCCAGTACAGTCCTGGGCAAATTAGACTCGGCACCTCAAAAAGCTATTAGCAGAATTGGTAAATATTTGAAAAGCATTAGACCTATTTTTACTTTAGATGAGTTTACAGGAGTGCCTAAGGTAACAATAGAAATGGCCCCTGGTAATGAAGAGAATACTCTTTCTGAAATATTTGAATATCTTAAGTCATCGGAAAAAAAATGTGTTCTTGCAATAGACGAGTTTCAGCAAATTGGAGATTATCCAGAAAAAGGGATGGAAGCACTGCTAAGGTCACACATTCAATTTCTACCTAATGTTGTTTTTATATTTTCGGGCAGCAAACAACATATAATGCAAGAGATGTTTCTCTCGGCCAAACGCCCCTTCTATTTGAGCACTCAAATAATAACAATAGACAGTATTGACAGCGTAGCATATTACAATTTTGCAGCTAGTTTTTTCCTTGATAAAGACCAACAGCTCAAAGAAGAAGATTTTTTTTATATCTATAATGAGTTTGATGGTCACACATGGTATATTCAAGCAATACTAAATAGATTGTACAGCTA
The DNA here is from genome assembly GCA_041669105.1 of Bacteroidales bacterium. Taxonomy (GTDB): domain Bacteria; phylum Bacteroidota; class Bacteroidia; order Bacteroidales; family UBA932; genus Bact-08. Next base: position 1,188 of record JBAYBU010000034.1, read on the forward strand.
CAGTAAATCTCCAAGCAAAGATCTCATTAATAATGTGATAGAGCAACTTGTCTCTGAATATGCCTACTCCTATGAAACTTTAATGACTGCCTACTCTCAAAGCAATGTAAGCTTAATAAAAGCTATTGCAAATGAGGGAATTGTGAAGGAGATACACGCAGGAGATTTTATTGCAAAATACAGGCTCAAAGCAACTAGCACAGTCAATACCGCACTAAAAAACCTCATTAGCAAAGAGTTAGTCTATAAGAGTCCAAACGGCTATATAGTTTACGACAGATTTATGTCAATCTGGCTCAAACAACAATCTTATTAGTAGATTAAAGGTTTTATATCTAGCTTTGCCTCTGCATTGGTGCCCTTATGGGCTTAAATGGGAATGTCGTGAAATTCGGCAACAGTTCCCGCTGCTGTAAATTCCAGGAGTAAATACCACTCCACAAGCTTTTAACACAAAGTCACTGCCGTTTTGGTTACGGTGGGAAGGCGTTAAAAGAGGAACAAGTCAGAAGACCTACCCGTGATTCGAATTTTACAAGCTACGGGTTATGGCTAGGTAATTTGGCAACTCCTTTATTAATTGCACGTTGTGCTCGCCAGCTGTAAAATTCGATTGATTATTTATTAACCAATTTAATTTATAGCAAAATGGACAATTTTCCACAAACAAACTCAACATTCAATCGCTTAAAATCTAGAGCAATCTCTACTCTTTTGATTTTACTCTCACTCACTCTTTTTACAACTTCTTGCGAAAAAGACGACAATTTTACAGCACCAAAAGTAGCTAACCTAGGAATAAGTGCCGATACCACTATTACCCTTGGCAGCAGCCTAACACTCACTCCTACACAGCATTCACAAGTAGGAACAACGTTCCAATGGAAAGTAAACAACAACGTGGTCTCTACAGAACCCAATTTTCTCTTTAAACCAGAGGCCGAGGGTGTTTACGTTTTAGCTTTTGAAGCTACTAATGCGGCAGGAGTGGCAACAAAAGAGGCTACAATTACCGTAAAAAAATATTATCGCGGAATTATAATTGTAAACGAAGGGTGGTTCGGCCACGAAAATGGGAGCATAAATTATTTTAATTTACAAACAAACACACAGCATCTAAACGTATTCAAACAAAACAACCCAGAAATAGACCTCGGCACCACTACCCAATATGGAACCATAGAGCGTGGCAATATCTATTTAATCTCTAAAATGGGACAATCAATTGTAGTTGCAGACGCCCACTCCATGAAATATAAAAGGTCGCTAACATTAGATAACAACATAAGTGGCAGAGCCTTTACAACTATTAATGATCAATATGGCGTACTTACTACAAGCAATGGTGCATTTAAATTATCTTTAAATCCATTGTCAATAGTTGCTTCTCTACCTGGGTTAGAAGATGTAAGCAATAGCAAAAAGCAGTGTGGAGCAGTCTATTCAAATGATAAATACATCTATGTAATATCTCAAGCCAAAGGTGCTCTTATCTACAACGCTACCAATATGGAGCTGGTTAAAACAATTGAGGGAATAGAAGTTGGGTTTGCACAGACAAGCGATGGCAATATTTGGGCAGCTAAAAAGCAGAGCACACTGGTAAAGATAGACCCTACTACATTGGCAACAACAGAGTATTCATTGCCAGCATCGGTAAAAATATATAATAGTTGGGGGGCTTGGAACGCTGGCTCTTTATGCGCAGCACATACAGAAAATGCACTCTATTTTACAAAAGCTGGAATGTGGGGTGGAGGAAACGAGGTCTATAAATATATACCTGGTAAAGAGAGCTCATTAGAGAAGGTTTTTGCAAAAGGCAAAGAAGACGACGCTTTTTACGGAGCATCAATTAGAATAGACCCTGCTACAGACAATATAGTTGCAACTTACACCAAAAGTGGTTGGGGAGATAGCTTTAGCGACAACAGGCTAGTTATTTTTAGTGGCAAAACAGGAGCAGAAATTAAACGTATTACATACGAGCACTACTGGTTCCCATCAACCATATTGTTCAACTAAATAAGCAATTAAATTATACGACATTAAAACAACCTCGGCACTTTAATAAACTGCCATTTAATTAATTCGGCAATTAAATTCAACAACCTCGGCACTTTAATATAAATCAATTTCACACACACAATATGAAAACAACAAATACAACACTGCCCAAATTTGGCGATTATATACTTATACTAGCAACACTTTTTGCTCTCACTCTATTTACTACATCTTGCGAAAAGGAAAAGATTATCCTACCACCAACTCCATCTATAACAAAAATGGAGGCTCCAGAGAATTTTTCTACTCTAGCTGTTGGCACAGATTTAACACTTTCTGCAACAACTAATAGCGAAGATAATAATTACCAGTGGAGAGTTAATGGCATAAACCATCCTAATAATTTGCCTACTTTAACTATAGCCATTACAAAAGGTGGCGAATACAACATTTCTCTTAAAGTAATTAACATAAGCGGGAGCGACTCTGTAAGTCTAAAATACTTTGCAGTAGCAAGTCCTGTAGAGGGCTCTTCTAAATGGATCTCAAAAATAATAGAGTACCGGCCTGCACCTGGGCAATTTATAAACAAAAATCCAGGAAATCTAGAGAGTGCACAAACAATTGTAGGCAAAAAAGGGATAGTCTCGCTTGGTGGATATGGAGGTTACATAGTATTTCAATTTGACCATACAGTAATTAATGGAGAGGGTGCAGATTTTGTAATTCACGGCAATGCTTTTAAAGGGAGCTCAGAGCCTGGTATAATAATGGTTGCATACGACTCAAATGGAAACGGGAAACCAGACCCCCAAGAGTGGTATGAACTTAAGGGAAGTGCTCACAGCCAAGCGCAAACAAATCTTAACTATGTGCTCACCTACTACAAACCTTCACAAACAGAAACTTCTGAAGATATTAAATGGACAGACAACAGTGGCGCTACTGGCTATGTTAATGCAATTAATTTTCATAGGCAGTGCTACTATCCACTATTTTATTCTGGTGGAGTTCCCCAAAAAATAGAGTTCGCAGGAACCCTTTTGCCAACAACTGCAGTACAAAACCCAGAGACTGGCTTCTGGACTGTAGGCGATTTAGAGTGGGGCTATGTAGATAACTACTCGGCAACCTATCCATTGGCAGTAGCAGAAGATAACGACACCAAAAACTCATCTAAGTTTGATATCTCAAATGCTATAGACAAAACCGGCAAATCTGTAGAGATTAAAGCTATTGATTTTATTAAAGTATATACCGGTGTTAACCAACAAGCTGGCTGGTTAGGCGAAACCTCTACCGAGGTATGCGGCGCAATATCTCTAAGAGTAAATTAGTTAGAGTGATTTATTTAAAACAATTGTTACTGGCCATTTTGTTTATGGCACATTCTGCTGCACTCTTTTCCGGCCCACAGCAAACAACAGAACTGCAAGATAGTACCCGCAAGCTGGGAGCTGCAAAAATTTCTGCCATAAGAATAGAAAAGAGCATAGCCATTACAAAGACAGAGATAGATTCTGTTCTTCTTTCTCAATCTGTAAACAGATCACTAGCTGGGCTGCTTTCAAAAGAGACATCTGTTTTTGTAAAAAGTTACGGAATGGGCTCTATGGCAACAGTCTCATTTAGAGGCACAGCACCATCGCACACCCAAGTCAAATGGAACGGATTAAAAATTAACAACCCAATGTTGGGGCAAGTAGATTTTTCACAACTTCCTGTTTGGATGATAGATAAGGCCCAAATTTTACATGGCGGGAGCTCCCTTGTGGAGGGGAGCGGGGCTCTAGGGGGTAGTATACACCTCCAGAGCACAGTTCATGCAAAGCAACAAAAGCCCAAACTATCTCTGGTTCAAAGAACTGCAAGTTTTGGTACCCTTGGAACGATGGTCTCTGCCAGGGCTGGCAACTCACGCATTGCAGGTGAAGTGCGCTACATTTACGAAGAGGCCAGTAACAATTTTAAATTTAAAAACAGCGCGGTTCTGCCCAATAGAACCGATATCCAAAAAAATGCCCAATATACCCGAACAGGAGTTTCGGCAAACCTAGTTTTAAAAGCGGCTGCATCAGACCGAGTTATGCAGAGTTTTTGGCATTTAGCATCGGGCAGGAACCTGCCAACTATTATGTCTTATGAGGGAAGGGGCAGGGAGGAGCATCAGAAAGATGCCGAGACTCGTTATAGTGCTGTTTGGGAGAGAGTTCGCGCTAGATACCGTCACTCTCTAACTAGTGGGTTCTCAAATAATAGAATGGATTACTTCTTAGCCAACAAAACAGATATGGGGCAATTTACAAATGTAGATTCGCGCAGTAAAGCAAACTCGTTCCAGAACAGCTACAACATGCAATTTACTCTATCTAGTAATTTTATGTTGAAAGCAGATGCCTCACTAAATTTCTATAATGTCAAAACCCTTAACCATATAACTAAAGAGGGTTACAAGGCAGCACGTACAGAATCTGGGATTTCTACATCTCTCTATTATAAAGGACCAGGCCGCATAAACGGCTATTTTTTAATACGAGAAGAGCTTACAGATGGCAAATTTACACCATTTATGCCATCACTTGGAGTTGAATATCTGTTAACCAAATGGGCTGCTGTTAAAATAAACGCATCACGCAACTACCACCTACCCACCCTAAACGACCTCTACTGGCTACCCGGCGGCAATCCAGACTTGAGGCCAGAAAGAGGCTACACCGGCGACCTCTCATTTGAAATAGGCTCTGCCAATAATACAGGTTTTACTAACTGGCATGCAGAAGTAACTGCATATTTATCACACATAAACGACTGGATTATCTGGAGACCAGGAGAGTTTAGATATTGGAGTGCCTCCAATTTAAAAGAGGTGTTTGTTAGGGGTGCCGAGTTTAATATTAGTGCAGCTCATAATTTCCAAGATGCACTAAACGGCCTAAAAATAGAGACTCGCGCCAACTGGGCAATCACCCACACAACTAACCAAAAACCAATGGAAAACAACTCTAGCACTGTAACAGATAACTCAAAAGGCAAACAGCTCATTTACATTCCAGTACACAAAGGCAATCTTTTTATCTCTTTAAACTACAGCGGCTACTCGCTTAATTGGCACAGCTCCTACACAGGCGAACGGTTTACCACCTCTAGCAACGAAAAAACTCGGCACACTCTCCCCTCTTACTGGTTACACAACCTCTCTCTAAAAAAAGAGCTACACCTTTTCTCAAAGAGAGTTACAGCCATGCTAGAAATTGAGAATCTATTTAATACTCAATACCAAGCAATTCTATGGAGAGCAATGCCTGGTACCAATTTCTCTTTTACACTAAGATTAGATATTTAATTTAAAATATTCAATATGATTTTTTATTTCCAAAAACTAAATACGGCAGTCAATAGGCAACTTAGCAACCATTTGCATAATTTGTTTATTCAAAAATTGTCCCCTTTCATCTTAATAATTCTTTTGGCAATAAGTTGCACCAAAAACGAAAAGACAGCACCAGACACTCCAGACCCCGTAGTACCTCAATACACAAAGGGAGTATTTGTTTGTAACGAAGGAAATTTCATGTACGGCAATGCCTCTTTGAGTTACTATAACATTGAGGCACAAACTGTAACTAATCAAATATTCTTTACCACTAACAATGTGCCCTTGGGAGATGTTTGCCAATCTATGAATATAATAGATGGCAAAGGGTATGTAGTGGTAAATAACTCAGGAAAAATCCAAGTTATTGACACTACTACTTTTAAATATAGTGGAACTATAACAGGATTAAATTCACCCCGCTACATAGAAAAAGCTGGTGATAACAAATTATATATTACAGATCTATATAGCCCTCTTATCACAATAGTAGACCCTAGCACTTTAGCAAAAAAAGGAGAGATAAAAGTTGGCAAATCAACAGAGATGATGGCTCGTGTTGGCAACTACATCTACACAACAAGTTGGTCTTTTCAAAATAAAGTCTATAAAATTGATACTCGTACAGACTCCGTAGTAGACTCCTTAGAGGTAACAATGCAACCAAACAGCATTGTTTCAGATAAGTTTAACAACATTTGGGTACTTAGCGACGGTGGATATGCAGGCACTCCTGCAGGGCAAGTCACCGCAACGCTTACTCGCATAAAAACCAGCACCTTCAAAATAGATTATATCTATGAACTTCCCACAGATGAATCTTCTCCAACCAAGCTCTGCAAAGATGGGTTAGCAGAGAGTCTCTATTTCATAAATGGAGCATGGGGTGGCTCTGTGCCTATGGGAGGAATTTGCAAAGTAACTCTACTAAATTCTGAGTCTCCTGTAGTTGAAATGATTATACCAGAAGGTGGGAAGCTTTTTTATGGGCTGGGAATAGACCCTATCAATTCAGATATCTATGTGAGCGATGCAATAGACTACACCCAAAAAGGAGTGGTGTACAGGTACTCCTCTAAAGGAGACCTTATACACCAATTCCAAGCCGATCTTATTCCCGGTTATTTCTGCTTTAAATATCCCGTTTCAGATATAGTTTTCATAAGAGGCCATATCTAACATACCGTGGCCAGAGAGGTTAAACAGAAGCACTTCGCTCTTGCCAGCCTCTTTCGCTTTTAATGCCTCGCGTATTGTAGCAGCAATAGCATGGGTAGACTCTGGAGCAGGAATAATCCCCTCTGTACGGGCAAACAACAACCCCGCATTGAAAGTTTCTAACTGATCTATTGCACATGAATCTATGAACCCATCACTCTTTAGCTGGCTCACAAGTTGCCCACCCCCATGGTAACGTAGGCCAGCGGCATGAATCTGTTCTGGTTGGAACTCATGACCTAAAGTGTACATAGGAATTAACGGCGTCATACCTGCACTATCTCCAAAATCATACTCTAGCTTCCCTTTGGTCAGTTTTGGGCATGCCCCTGGTTCGGCGGCAATAAGTTTAACCTTTCTATTTCCATTGAGTTTATTACTCACATCAAGTTCATGTCTTAGAAAAGGGAAAGCAATCCCAGAAAAATTAGACCCGCCTCCAAAACAGGCAATTACCTTATCTGGATATTCGCCTGCCATCTCCATTTGCTTTTCTGCCTCAAGCCCAATAATTGTCTGGTGCAAAAGCACATGGTTCAGCACACTGCCCAATGTATACCGAGTATTGGGTTTGGTTACTGCCACCTCTACAGCTTCAGAAATTGCCATACCCAAACTACCTCTACAATTGGGGTCGCTCTCAAGAACTTTACGCCCATAATTGGTTCTTTCACTTGGAGATGGATAGACTTTGCCACCATAAGTTCCAATCACAAACTTGCGATAGGGCTTTTGCTCATAACTCTGTTTAACCATAAACACCTCAAGATCAAGGTTAAAATAGCCACACGCAACACTCATAGCACTCCCCCACTGGCCAGCACCTGTCTCTGTTGTTAAATGAGTTATACCCTGTTCACTATTATAAAAGGCCTGAGCTAAGGCAGTATTTAGTTTGTGAGAACCAACAGGGCTAACACTCTCGTCTTTAAAAAAAATCTTTGCTGGGGTGTCTAGTGCTTTCTCTAATGCATAGGCCCTAACTAGTGGAGTAGGCCGGTACATTTTATACAA
>JBAYBU010000035.1:0-8682 GCA_041669105.1 Bacteroidales bacterium
AGAACCACTCACCATTGGAAGCAACATGCATAAACTACTCTCCAGCGTATGAGAAAGAGGCAAAAGGGAGAGCCATATATCCCACTCGTAACCAGGCCTAAGTATAGATGCCGAATAGAGATGAGTACATAAGTTTTTATGAGTAAGCATAACCCCTTTAGAGTTTCCAGTTGTTCCAGAGGTGTATATTATTGTTGCAAGATCTTCTTCTTGTGCAAATTCTACTCTACCTTTTTTAATGCCCTCTTTAGAGTGTATAATTTGCATAGTATCTATCTCTATTACTAGAGACATGCTCTCCATAATATCTTTAGGCACTTTGTAAAGCAGTCTTTTTGAGACAAAAAGCACTTCAGATTCGGAGTGTTCAATTACATTTTGCACTTCAAACTCAGAGAAGTCGGGCAACATTGGTACTGCTACTCTCCCGAATGCAGTGATTGCAAAAAAGGCAACAGGCCAGTTAGGCATGTTTTGGCTTAGAATTGCAATTTTATCACCAGGGTTTACTCCATTTTCTGTCAAGAGATTTGACACAAAGCGAGCTTTATCTCCGAATTCTCCATAAGTGTAAAATTCATTTGAGATATATGAGAAAGATTTATTATCCTTGTATATAGTTGTGCTATAGTCTAATAAGTCTTTTAATGTTTTAAATACAGGTGTTTCCATTTTATATTACAAATATCTATAGTGTAGTTATGTACAATAATCATTCCAAGTCTTTACCAGTAGTAAAATTATGAGGGTGTTTACCAACTAGGCCTTTAGTTTTGTACAAACTTCTAATTTTTTTAAGATCGGCCTGGGCATCGTTAGAGAGTTCAAACTTTTCGCCTCTTCCTACCTCTTTTTTCCCCCAATCAAAATAGCCAAGATAGACAGGGACATTAGCCGCTGTAGCTATTGTATGAAATCCTGCTTTCCATCTCTCAGTTAATTTTCTTGTTCCTTCGGGCGCAATTGCTAGGTGTAGAATCTCTCTGTTTTTAAACTCTTCAATTACCTGCAGAGTAACAGAGGCTCCTCTTTTTCTATCTACAGGTATCCCTCCCATTCCTCTAACTATCGGTCCAAGAGGTCCTTTAAAAAAGCTTTGTTTAACCATTACGCTTGCTGTTCTTCCCAAAGATCGATAATAGAGATAGGATATTACAAAGTCCCAACCAGAGGTGTGGGGGACTCCCAGTATAATGCACTTAGGCTCTGGCACAGGTGGTTCCATAACCTTCCAGCCTAATATCCATAATAAAAACTTAGAGATATATTTCATTTACTGCTATTTTTGCCTTACATTAGTTTTGCTTTACTTTGAACTCTTGATGGGCAAATATACCTTTTTTTGAGATGTGCAAGCAAATAAAAAACTCTCCCAAAGCTTTTAAAAGCTTTGGGAGAGTTTTTTATATATGGTTGAATTTCAAAGATTACTCTTCTTCGAGCCGTAGAGCCTGAATATAAGCCGCTTTTTTAACTTCCTCTCTTCTCTTTACAGATTTTTTGATGAAAGCTTTTCTGCTACGCATTTCGCGGATCGCACCGGTTTTCTCGAATTTACGCTTAAATTTCTTAAGAGCTCTTTCAATATTTTCGCCTTCTTTAATTGGTACTATTATCATAATTCTACACACCTCCTCTTATTAATGGGGTGCAAAAATAGACATTATTTTTATATATTCCAATAAATTAGCTTTTTTTTCTTAGATTTGTATCTAACTAAAAGTAAAATCGTTATGCACGTTACCCAATTTCAAAAACAAATTTTAAAGGGAATTCCTGGGCAACTACCTGCCAAGGCAATATGGGATAAAGAGATTAATCACGCTCCTAAAAGAAAAGACATTTTAAATTATGAAGATAAAAAACTTGCTATAAAAAATGCGTTAAGATATTTTCCACAACAATTCCATGAAGAGTTAGCCACAGAATTTGCCAAAGAGTTAAAAGAGTATGGAAGAATCTATATGTACCGGTTTAGACCAAAATATAAAATAACGTCGCGTTCTATATATGAGTTTCCACATAAGTCTATACAAGCTGCTGCTATCATGCTCATGCTCAGTAATAATCTTGATTATGCGGTAGCTCAACACCCTCATGAACTAATTACATACGGAGGCAATGGAGCCGTTTTTCAGAACTGGGCACAATACCTTATTACAATGCAGTATTTAGCACAGATGACAGATGAGCAAACATTAATATTAAACTCGGGTCATCCCGCTGGGCTTTTCCCTTCACATAAAGACGCTCCAAGAGTAGTAATTACAAACGGAATGGTAATCCCTAACTATAGCTCAAAAGATCACTGGGAAAAATTTAATGCTCTAGGAGTCTCTCAATATGGACAAATGACTGCTGGCTCTTTTATGTATATTGGCCCTCAAGGTATTGTTCATGGAACCACAATCACGATACTAAATGCTGCAAGAATGAAAGGAACCCATGGCAACAAAGGAACAGCTGGTAAAATATTTGTAAGTTCTGGATTAGGTGGTATGTCTGGCGCTCAAGCCAAAGCAGCAGTTATTGCAGGAGCTATAGGAGTTATTGCCGAGGTTAATCCCAAAGCAGTAAAAACTCGTCACTCACAAGGATGGGTAGACGAAGTCTATACAGATCTTAATCTTTTGGTAGAGAGAGTGAAGTTAGCTAAAGAGAACAAAGAAGCTATTTCAATTGCATATCAAGGCAATATAGTGGATTTGTGGGAAAAATTTATTGAAGTTAAATTGGACATTGAGTTGGGAAGTGATCAAACCTCTTTGCACAATCCGTGGTCAGGTGGCTACTACCCTGTTGGTATGAGTCTTGACGAATCCAATAAAATGATGGCACAAGAGCCAGAGAGATTTAAAAAAGCTGTTCAAGAATCACTATGTAGGCAAGCTAGAGCTATAAACGCCCTATCCCAAAGAGGAATGTACTTTTTCGATTACGGGAATGCATTTTTATTAGAGGCTTCTAGGGCTGGTGCTCAAATAGTGAAGAAAGATGGAACGTTCATATACCCATCTTATGTACAAGATATTATGGGGCCATTGTTCTTCGATTATGGATTTGGCCCATACAGGTGGGTGTGCACCTCTTCTAACCCAAAAGACTTACAGCAAACAGACCGTATTGCAGCCGAAGTTTTAGAGCAAATTATGAAAGAGTCTCCTCAAGAGATAAAAATGCAAATGGCCGATAATATCCACTGGATAAAAGAGGCAGAGAAAAATCGTTTGGTAGTAGGCTCTCAAGCACGTATACTTTATGCCGATGCACAAGGCAGAATAGAAATTGCCCTAGCAATGAACAAAGCTATAAAAGAGGGAGTAATTTCTGCTCCTATAGTATTGGGCCGAGACCATCACGATGTTTCAGGAACAGACTCTCCTTTTAGAGAAACATCTAATATATATGATGGATCGCAGTTTACTGCCGATATGTCTATTCAAAATGTTATTGGAGATTCGTTTAGAGGTGCAACATGGGTCTCTCTACATAACGGTGGCGGTGTAGGTTGGGGAGAGGTGATAAACGGAGGCTTTGGTATGGTAATAGATGGCTCACAAGAGGCAGAAAATCGCATCAAAAACATGCTTCATTGGGATGTAAATAACGGAATTACTCGTAGAGCCTGGGCCAGAAACAAAGGGGCGATTTTTGCAATAAAACGCGAAATGGAAAGAAATCCAGAGTTGAAAGTTACGGTACCGGCAATAGCTAATGATAAATTAATAGAGTTGGCCACCAATCATGTTTTCTACAGAAAAACCGAGTGAAGATGCATACATTTTAAGTTCGGCTACTATCTTTGGGTCTAACCTCCTGTCACGAGATAAGATCCAGAGATACTTACCAGAAGGATCTCCTACTAATGCATAACTATACTCAGGGTCTACTCTAAGCACCCAATAATCTCCAGAAAAGGGCCAGAAAAAACTCACTTTTAATTTAGATGGCTCCTTGGGATTAGGAATCCAAGCTTTTCCTTTAGCCTGTTTAAGTCTACTTTTATTTTCTACCAAACGCCCTTCATTTGTAACTATAACATCACCATCTGCCGTAAGCTCGTAATTGGCAGTAATATCTTCTAACCCCTCTTCAAACTTATTAGGCAATCTGTATATCTCATACCATTTACCCATATATCTCTCTATATCAAATTTCTCTACTGGCTCGAGGGCAAGGTATATTGTAGAACAAGACCATAGCAAAAGGGCTGCGACACCCACTTTAATAAACTTCATTATTGAAAATTTTATCCTAAACAATTTAACGTACAAAATTTATACCGAATATTAAGAGAGCACTTTTATTCTCAAATATAAATAAACTTGTCAACTGTATCAATTGTTACACAAAAAAGGTAAGAAGGTCTTTATGTTTGCATAACAAATCAAATATTAATCTTAGAATCCTATAATTTATAAATATAATGAAAAGAACTGTAATAAAAATAGACGAAGAGCTATGTAACGGCTGCGGAAATTGTGTAGAAGGATGCCACGAGGGAGCTTTACAACTTATAGATGGGAAAGCAGTAATGGTGAGTGATCTTTATTGCGATGGGTTGGGAGCATGCATAGGCGATTGTCCTGTGGGAGCAATTGAATTAATTGAAAAAGAGACCGAAGCATATAGTGAGAGCGCTGTAATGGAGCGGATACATACAAAAGGAGAAGCTGTAATTCTAGCACATCTCAAACACCTTAGAGATCACGATCAGTTAGAGTGGTTTAACGAAGGTATAGAGTGGTGTTTAAAAAATGGAATTACACTAGACTTAACAAAAATTGCAGTAGGCAAGCCACAGCCACAAGCAATTTTAGAAGAATTAGAAGAGCAAGCATGTGACTGTCCTGGGTCTGCCCTTTCAAAAACTAATATTGCATTTGCACCAACTAATAAACAGGGCAATACAATAAGCGGAGCATCTCAGTTACAACAGTGGCCAGTTCAGCTTCATTTATTAAACCCCCAAGCGGGATTCTTCAAAAATGCCGATCTGTTGCTAGCATCAGATTGTTCGGCCTTTAGCCACGGCTCTTTCCACTCCGAATTTCTTAAAAACAAAGTACTTGCAATTGCCTGTCCCAAATTGGATTCAAATATAGAAAGTTATATAGAGAAACTTACAGCAATGATAGATCTTTCAAAAATAGATACTTTAACCGTACTTATGATGGAAGTTCCTTGTTGTGGAGGCCTAATCCGTATAGCTAAAACAGCAAGAGAAAAGGCCCATAGAAATATCCCTATAAAGGCCATTGTAATCTCCATAAAAGGTGAAATATTGAGTGAAGAGTGGATTTAACTCTTCACAAACGTGAAACTATTTTATTATTTTTTTAAGAGGTCCTGCTAGAGGGATTGAATCATTTTCAATCTTTTTAACCTTTGCTATTCCAGCAGTAGTTAAAGAGAAGTACATCTGTCTTTTATCTTCTTCGCCTAGTACTCTCTCTATATAACCTTGCTCTTCAATAGCTCTAATGAGTTTAGAAGTATTGGAACAGGTGAGGTTAACCTGCTTTGCAATCTCTCCCGAAGATAACCTACTCTCCTTTATAGAACACAAAACCATACCCTCATTTAAAGAGATCTCATGCTCTTTAAAAAAGTCATTCTCAAACTCTCCAAGAGCTCGGCAAACATCTCTAATTGCGCATAATTTTTTCATTGTTCGGTTTCGTTTAATAGAATCTCTTCTATTATTTTCTTAATTTGGGTCTTTGGGACTGCTCCTTCTATTACCTTAGGAGTGCCGTCAATTGGAGCAAAAAAGAGAGTTGGTAGAGAACGAATTCCAAATGCAGTTGCAATCTCTTTTTCTTGATCTGTATTTACCTTGTATACATATATTTGACCTTCATATTCTTTTGCAAGCTCCTCTAAAACTGGCGCCAATTTGCGGCAATAAGAACACCACTCTGCCCAAAAGTCTATAATTGCAGGTTTGTCTCCAATATAGAGCCACTCGTTAGGATTACCTTTGTAATCCACTACTTTATTAAGAAACTCCTCTTTAGTAAGAGATATTGTGTAGGTTTTATTAGCTTTTTTAGTTTCATCAAGTTTGCTACTCCCTTTTGTCCCATCATTACCTTTCACCTCTGTAGACCTAGCACCACAGGCAGTCATAGATGCAACTATCAGTAAGATAGGAAGTATAGTTTTAAAAATTTTCATTTTTTCATTTTTAGATAATTAATATGGATACAAAAATAGATATTATTTCATATAAAACAAATTTCCTTTGGAAAATATTTTGATATTCATAAAATTTTATTTTCCTTTGTAAATAATTTTTAGTGTTACTATTTGCCATGATCAATTAATTTAATCTATTTTTATGAAGTATTTAATAGTTGGTGGAGTTGCAGGAGGAGCATCCGTTGCAGCAAGACTTAGAAGAAATGACGAAAGCGCCCAAATAATTCTTTTTGAAAGAGGAGAGTATGTCTCTTATGCCAATTGTGGATTGCCTTACTATATAGGCGGCACCATAAAAGAGCGAGATAACCTTTTTGTGCAAACAGTTGAGGGATTCACGAATCGTTTTAATATAGACATTCGTCCTAAATCGGAGGTAGAAAGTATAGATCCAGTTACAAAAACTGTTCATATCTATAATATTGAAAAAGGAAGTAGCTACACAGAGAGTTACGACAAACTCATTCTATCACCTGGGGCAGAGCCTATCAAGCCTAAAATTGAAGGTATAGAACACCCTAATATTTTCACTCTTCGTAATATACCAGATACCGATAAAATAAAAAGATTTGTAACGGTAAAAAAGGTAGAGCGAGCAATAGTTGTTGGTGGTGGATTCATAGGGTTAGAGATGGTCGAGAATTTACATGATCTTGGAATTAAAATAGATTTAGTAGAGATGGCCAATCAAGTTATGTCTCATTTAGACTACTCTACAGCAACAATAGTACAATCAGAACTCCGCACCAAAGGGGTAAACTTACATTTGAGCGATGCAGTTGAGAAGTTTGCTCCCCACGGTAATGGAGTAGAAGTTTTCCTTAAGAGTGGGGCATCACTAAAGGCCGATATGGTTATTTGGAGCATAGGTGTACGCCCCGAGACTAAACTAGCACGCGAAGCAAATTTAGAAATTGGTGCAACTGGAGGAATCAAAACAAATAAGTTTATGCAAACTTCTAACGATGATATTTATGCGTTAGGAGATGCAGTTGAAGTTACACATGAAGTATTAGGTGTTCCTGCTTTAATAGCCCTTGCTGGGCCAGCAAATAAACAGGGCCGGATTGTTGCCGATAACATTGTCTATGGTAATAAATTTAAATACGAAGGCAGTATAGGTACAGGTATAGCAAAGGTATTTGATTTAACAGTTGCATCTACTGGAGCAAGTGGCAAATGGCTTAAAAAAGAGGGTGTAGATTATATAGCATCTTTTACTCACTCTTCTTCCCATGCAGGTTACTACCCCAATGCACTGCCAATCTCTATAAAAATCGTATTCTCTCCTAAAGATGGCAGGCTGTTGGGTGCTCAAGTTGTTGGATTCGATGGCGTAGACAAGAGAATAGAGATGCTAGCTATGGTTGTAAAAAGCAGAGGAACTATTTATGATCTTATGGAAATTGAGCACGCCTACGCACCTCCCTACTCCTCGGCAAAAGACCCTGTAAATATGGCTGGATTTGTGGCCGATAATATTTTAAAGGGAAAAGTAAAAATTGTTCATTGGAGAGATGCATTCAATTCCAAACCAGAAAATGACATCCTTCTTAATGTAAATACATTAGACGAACACAAGCTAGGCTCAATACCAGGGTCTATAAACATACCAGTTGACTCCCTTAGAGAGAGACTCTCCGAACTTCCCAAAGATAAAAGAATAATTATCTATTGTGCAGTTGGCCTTAGAGGTTATATAGCATACAGAATCTTAGCTCAGAATGGATTTGAAAATATATTTAACTTATCTGGAGGATACAAAACCTATTCAATAGCTAACGAAATTAGTACAGTAGGTGAATTCTTTGCTGGGCAGATAGGCACAAGCGATTTCTTAATGGAAGTAGACAAAGAGACCGTTTTATCTGTAGATGCAACAGGGCTACAATGCCCAGGGCCTATAATGCAGCTTAAGAGCAGTTATGATAAGATTGGAGTAGGAGAGCAATTAGAGATAAGAGCTACAGACCAAGCATTCGGTAAAGATGTTGTCTCTTGGTGTAACATAATGGGTGCTAAGCTTATCTCAGTAGAGAGCCGCAAAGGTATAATTACAGCAAAAATAGAGAAAGGAGAACAATTTTCTGCTTTACAATTTAAAGCTAGTAGCGGCATAATTGCAGGAGACAATAAAACTATTGTAGTATTCAGTGACGATATGGATAAAGCTCTTGCCTCTTTTATAATTGCTAATGGAGCTGCTTCTATGGGTAAGAAAGTAACTATGTTCTTCACATTTTGGGGCTTAAACGTGATTAAAAGACGTGAGAGCGTAAAGGTGAAAAAAGATCTCCTTGGAACTATGTTTGGAATGATGTTGCCTAAAAATGCTAGTACACTCAAATTATCAAAAATGAATATGTTTGGTATGGGAAGAGCTATGATGAAAGGGATTATGAAGAGGAAAAACATTGACTCCCTAGAATCACTTATTGAACAAGCACAAATTAATGGAGTAGAATTTATTGCCTGCAC
>JBAYBU010000036.1:0-8625 GCA_041669105.1 Bacteroidales bacterium
ATATCTGTTTAGTATTAGGATTTAGAGAGATTGAGGCTGCAAAAGGAGAACGGCCTTGTTTTGTTTTAATTAAAACAAGCCCTGCTGTCATATCGCCATGCTCTACAGATGGAACACCTGTAATAACTTCTACAGACTCAAAGTTAGAGGCTGCGAGGTTACGAGTATCTACACCTCCTATTCCAGACAAATTACTATTTGACGATAACCGAATACCATCTATCTCTACTGCTGTTCCAAAAGAACCATTGGCACCACCGTCTCTTATGTTGAAAATACTTTGTGTCATAAGATTGGGATTTACAGTTTTGCCCCCAGGGAGTAAACTCATAATATCTGTAGGGTTAATAACTTGTAGGTGGTCTATGGCCTGCCGGTCCATCCGAGTAGTGGTTGTTAGAGCGCTTTTACTGCCAGTTGCAGTAACAGTGACAGATTCTAATTTTAGATTTTCTTCTTTTAATCTAAAGATAAGACTATCTATATCTCGCCCGATCGTAATGTCTCCATTGATTTGGTTTCAAATCCGAGGCAAGTTACTTCAACTCGTGTAGTGCCTGGGATAACTCTGTTAATCAAGAACCTACCTTTTGAGTCAGTTGTCCCCCAAAGGTTAAGATCGGGAAGGGTCACAAAGGCCATCTCTATGGGCTGCTGCGTCTCGTATTCATAAACGAAACCGGTGATTGAGTAATGTTTTCTACCTGATTGGGCCGGTAATGTAACCGAAAATCCAACACAGAGTAGGAAAAATACCAAAAGTTTCCTTTTCATAGTTTAGTTTGTTAGTTAATATAGTTTAAAGTTTAATGTATCCCTTATCCAATAAGCTTTCGCAATATAATAATTATTTTTTAAAAGCTATAATTTCGCTCTGTTTTTTTTTAGTAAGAAAGTAATAAAGACGCCAGAACTCTCCTCTTGGCACTCTCTTTTTCAGCTGGATAGATTATGATTTTTAAATTTAAAATTTTATCTCATTCCGAATTTCTCTAAAAGAGCTTGTGACCTTGGATTACGACCTCTAAAATTGCGAAAAAGTTGTGCAGCATCTTCTAAGTTCCCTTTGGAGAGGATGTTATCGCGGAAAGATGCAGCAACCTCTTTGTTAAAGATCCCTTTCTCTTTAAATAGAGAGAAAGCATCGGCTTCTAACACCTCTGCCCATTTGTAACTATAATATCCTGCCGAATATCCTCCAGCAAAAATATGACCAAATGCGGGCGAGAATGCAACAGAGTCTTGCTGTGGTAATAGTTTTGTCTTTTTAATTGCCACTAGCTCAAAAGCTATAACATCTTTAATCTCTTGTGGATTCTCATGGTTGTGCCAAGCCATATCGTTTATTCCAAAAGAGAGTTGCCTTACATTGTGGTAGCCACTTAGATAATTCCGAGCATTTATAATTTTATCTATAAGCTCGTCTGGAATAGCTTCGCCTGTTTGGTAATGTTTTGCAAAGGATTTTAAAAACTCCTTTTCGGTTGCCCAGTTCTCCATGATTTGTGAAGGGAGTTCTACAAAGTCTCGTGCAACATTGGTACCGGTAAGAGAGGAGTAGGTACCTTGAGCAAGCATCCCATGTAGGGCATGGCCAAACTCATGGAGTAGAGTAGTTACTTCATTAAAAGTTAGTAGAGAAGGTGATGTTTCGGTTGGCTTAGTAAAGTTTAAAACTAGAGAGACAAAAGGCCGTCTCTCCTCTCCATTTATAATAGATTGTTCTCTAAACGAGGTCATCCAAGCTCCACCTCGTTTTGATGCTCTAGGGAAGAAATCTACATATAAAAGAGAGACAAATTGATCATTTTGGTCATTTACTTCATACACTTTAACATCTGGGTGATATACCGGGATTGATTGGTTTTGAATAAACTTGAGTCCATAAAGTGAATCGGCAAGCGCAAAAACTGCGCTCTCTACATTTTCTAAACGGAAATATGGCTTTAGTAGTTGGTCGTTAACTGCATATTTTTTGTTTTTGTACTTTTCTGACCAGTAACTAAAGTCCCAAGGCATAAAAGTCTCTTTGAATCCATTTGATACTGCATATCTCTCTATCTCTTTAAGCTCGTCTTTTGCATAAGGGAGAGTTTTTGTAAGAAGATCTTCTAAAAAGCCATTTACTGTTGCGGGCGTCTTTGCCATATTATCTTCTAAAACATAAGCAGCGTGTGTGGGATAACCCAATAAAGCTGCCTTTTTTTGGCGAAGAGTTACTATTGATTTTATATTATTTTGGTTGTCAAATTTACCATTTAAGGCTTTGCTATTATGGGCTCTCCACATTTTTTCTCTAAGCCCTCTATCACTGCAATATTGCATGAAAGGGCCAAAACTTGGGCCTTGTAAAGTAAATACCCAGCCCTCTAAAGAGCGTTCTTTAGCTTCTGATGCAGCAGCTTCTATAAAAAAACTAGGAAGACCTTCTAACATCTTATTGTCTTGAATATGGAGAGAAAACTCATTTGTAGCAGCTAACACATTTTGTCCAAACTTTAAGGTTAGCTGTGAAAGCTCTTTAGAGATTTCACGAAACTGCTCTTTTGCCTCACCCTTTAGATTTGCTCCGTTACGAGCAAAGCCTTTATAGGTCTCCTCTGTTAGTCTTAACTGTTCGGGTGTAAGATTTAGAGAGTCTTTTTTTTCAAAAACCTCTTTTATTCTAAGGAATAGCTCTTGGTTAAGAATTATATCATTTGAATATTCAGATAACATTGGAGAGAGAGCCAACGCAATTTGCTGCATGGTCTCGTTTGTGTTTGATTCGTTTAGGTTAAAGAAAATAGCACTCACACTCGTAAGCTTTTTACCTGCAAGTTCGAGTGCCTCTATTGTATTCTCAAATGTAGCTGGTTTTTTTTTGGCCACTATAGAGTCTATTTGAGCTCGTCCTAAAGCTAGTGCATGTTCAAAAGCTGGTTTGTAATGTTCATTTTTGATTTTGTCAAAAGCAGGTGCTTCGTATAGGTTTGTAGATTTAACCAATAGTGGATTTTCTGTCATGTTATTGCTGCATGAATTTGTAATAAATAGTAGAGACACGGCAATAACCGTTCCAATTTTTAAGTTCATAAATTGTAAAATTACTTAGAGATTAATAGAAAGTCTTATTGAATTTGGATAACTAGGTATTTGGTTTGCTCCCAAAATGCTTGAGGAGAAGAGATTCTTAAAACTAACATCTCGTTTGCGTCACTCTCTAAAGAGTAAGTGCCGGTTGGGTGCACCGAGAGAATTTTAGCTCTTCTAGCATTTAGGTTTATATTTTTCACTTCTCTAATGTCAATTTTTATAAATGCCGATTGATCTGCTTCGTAAGAGATTTTTGCTGAACGGAACAAGCCACCTTTAGAGAGTACTTTTGAGTTTATAAGCTCTTCTTTTGACCCTGCTATGTAAAAAGCACTATTCAAAAGTTGTTCTTGAGTTGTAATTGTCTCTTTGTTAAGGTCTTTTTCTTGACTCAATGAGGCAACATCGCTTCTAAGGTTAGAGACAGCCTGATCTAGAGTAGCTATTTGCTGAGTCTTAATGCGGAGCTGAGCATCTTTCTCTTCTAGTTGTTTGCTAAGATCGGTAATTAGCACAGATTTTTCTTCTAGCTCTTTAGTTAATGTGGTTAGTCTTTTTTGAAACTGTGTCGATTTTACTTTGTTTTCACTTTTAAGTTTTGCTACCTGCTTTTTGTAACTTTCAATAGCATCTGCAATTGCTTGCACATCTTGTTTCATTTGCTCTCGAGCAGTAACTGACAACTCTCCTCCTGAGCGAGACTGAACAGTGATAATGTTTTCGGCTTCTCTAATGTTACGAAGTCCGTTCTCTACCTCGTTAAGAGTAGTGAAAACCTCTTCTAGCTCTGCTATTGTAGAGTCCTTTATTATGGAAAGAGAATCAACCTGAGCTTGTAGGTTCTTGTATTTTTTGGAGCTTTCTACGCATGAAGTTGTAGAGAGAACAAAAAACAGAAGGGTTAAAATTGGAATTATTTTTTTCATCTTCTTGGGGGTTAATTGCTTAGGCAATATTATTTATCTATAAACATAGAATCAAATGTATACAATATTTTCTATTGGCATCAAATTTACATAAATTAATAAAAGATTGCTCATTTTGATTCTCCTTTATCGTTTTCTAAGTTAAATATACTCCTTTTAGAGACAACTTGATGTATGAGTCTATTTACTTTGTAATATATTAACATTTAAAAATTATTTGATATGAGAAAGTCTATGAACAGAGTGGAGTTGAAAGGTAATGTAGGTTTCGATCCTAAAATTAACAAATTTGAAGAGGGAGGTATAGTAATGAGGCTCTCTCTTGCAACAAACGAAAATTATAAAAACCGTAAGGGAGAACTCCTAGAAGAGACAGTTTGGCATAATGTGGTGGCGTGGGCAGGTAGGTACATGCCCGATTTTGAAAAAATTAAGAAAGGGGATTTTATACAAATTACAGGTCGCCTAAAGCCTGTACAGTATATCACTAAAACGGGAGTAGAGAGGCAAACCTATGAAATTGTTGCTTCGGATATAAAATTAGAAGGTAATTCGGAGGTGTAAAAAATATTATCTATTTTTGTAAGTCAAAGTGGGAGGGGGAAAAACCCCTCCCCTCTCTTGACTTAGATTGATATGGAAAAAGAAATACTACTCTACAACACACTTTCAAGAACAAAGGAAAAGTTTAAAACTGTAACACCAGGAATGGTGGGTCTTTATGTTTGTGGACCAACTGTATATGGGGATGCTCATTTGGGGCATGCTCGCCCAGGCATCACCTACGACGTACTTGTGAGGTTACTTCTTCATTTAGGTTATAAAGTAAGGTATGTGAGAAACATTACAGACGTAGGCCATATGGAGAATGATGCCGATTTTGGCGAAGATAAGATAGAAAAAAAAGCTAGGCTAGAAGAGGTGGAACCCATGGAAATTGTACAGCACTTTACAATTAGGTATCACCAGGCAATGAAAATGTTAAACACTCTGCCACCAAACATAGAGCCAAGAGCCAGCGGTCATATTATCGAGCAGATCTCTTTAGCTAAAAATATTCTAGAAAAAGGATTTGCCTATGAAAGCAATGGATCGGTCTACTTTGATGTAGAAGCTTATAATAAAAAATACCTTTATGGCCGTCTTTCGGGCAGGACTTTAGAAGATATGATTAGTAATTCTAGAGTTTTGGAGGGGCAAGAAGATAAAAAATCACCTTTCGATTTTGCTCTTTGGAAAAAAGCAACTCCAGAGCATATTATGCGTTGGCCCTCGCCATGGAGTGAAGGTTTCCCAGGATGGCATTTAGAGTGTTCTGCAATGAGCTCTAAATATTTGGGAGAAACTTTTGACATCCACGGTGGCGGGATGGATTTACTATTCCCTCATCATGAGTGTGAGTTGGCTCAAAACAATGCTGCGAGAGGTAGTGGGGGGGTAAACTACTGGATGCATAATAATATGATCACTATAAATGGCCAAAAAATGGGTAAATCCCTTGGTAATTTTATTACTTTAGAAGAGCTTTTTACTGGTAGTCACAAAATTTTGACTCAGCCATTTAGCCCAATGACAATAAGGTTTTTTATTTTACAAGCTCACTACAGAAGTACTTTAGATTTTAGTAATGAGGCTTTAATTGCTGCCGAGAAAGGGTATAAAAGGATGATGCAAGCAGGCAGAGACTTGGCTAAGCTAAAGACAAAAGAGGGAGAGGCTTCTAAAGAGATTCGAGATTTAGTAAAAGGGGTATATA
Organism: Bacteroidales bacterium; assembly: GCA_041669105.1. Classification (GTDB taxonomy): domain Bacteria; phylum Bacteroidota; class Bacteroidia; order Bacteroidales; family UBA932; genus Bact-08. The sequence continues at coordinate 5,758 of JBAYBU010000036.1, forward strand.
TAGCTTTATGCGATGATATGAACACTCCAATAACAATTGCTCATCTTTTTGATGCAGTAAAAATTGTCAATATCGCTAAAGATAAAGGAAGTTCTATAACAAAAGGTGATATGGAGCAGCTGAATTTTCTCTTTAATGATATTGCTAAAGAGGTGTTAGGCCTTGCCGATGAAGCTGTAGTGGGAGATAACAGCGCTGTTTTAGAGGGAGTTATAGAATTGTTATTAGAGATAAGAAAAGAGGCTAAGTCACAGAAAAATTTTGCTAAAAGTGACGCTATAAGAGACAAGCTTGAAGGTTTGGGAGTAAATGTTAAAGACACCAAAGATGGAACCGAGTGGGCTCTTTGATGGTAGACAAACAGTTTATTTGAACATTTTGGCCCGAGTTGTTGTTAGAAATCATACTAATTTTAATTATACTATTGATATGAAGTATCTAAAGTTTTTCATAGTAATTTTTGTTACCCTTTTAACTGCTTCGCTAGCACATTCTAAACCTAATCAAAGAGGAGTTGCAATTGTAGTTGACGTTCAAACAAACGCTAATTGTAGGGGGGCCATATGGAGCTATGCAGCTTCAATTGAAGCTGATGGATTGCATCCATACATAATTGTAGATAAATGGGGTGTTCCAGATTCAATAAGAGCTACCCTATATAGTTTATACCAAACTAAGAATTTAGAGGGAGCAGTATTTGTAGGAGATATTCCTATTCCTATGATTAGGAATGGTCAGCACTTATCTACTGCTTTTAAAATGGATCAAAAAAGAGATTGGCACGACTCTTCGATACCTTCTGATAGATTTTACGACGATTTTGATCTGAAGTTTGATTATATAAAAAGAGATTCGGCAAATACACTCTATTATTATTACAATCTCTCTCCCGAAGGGGCACAAAGTGTAAGTAGCGATATATATAGCGCTAGAATTAAGCCACCTTTTGTATCTGGTAAAACAAAATATCAATTAATAGATGACTATTTTGCCAAAGTTGTAAGGGAGAAAAAAAGCCGCCGCACAATAAAACAGATTACCTATTTTGCTGGGCATGGAAATAGTTCTAATAGTATGGTTGCTAGAGCAGATGAAAGACTATCTCTTACAGAACAATTTACAAATTTAGCAAGTGGTAAAGGAAATCTTGATTTCATAGATTTTACTTTTGACAACTATGTTAAGTATAGATTAATGGCAGAGCTTGCTAGGGAAGATTTAGATTTGGCTGTTCTTCACCATCATGGATCAGATGACGCACAGCTTTTGAATGGCACTCCTTACACCAATATGACAAGCGACTGGCTAGAGATGTCTAAAAAGTTCTTTAGGGGGAAAATTAGACGTTCTAAAGACACTTCGGAAACTAAGCAGTACTATATAGATAATTATGGAGTTCCAGAATCTTGGGTAGCTAATGCTTTCGATCCAGAGATAATGAAAAATGACAGTATTGCCGATGCTTCTTTGGATATTACTATAAAAGATCTTTATGGCTATAAACCAGCTGCACGCTTTATTTTGTTGGATGCTTGTTTCAATGGCTCTTTCCACTTAGACGATTATATTGCTGGTCACTATATTTTTAACCCTGGTTCTACTATTGTGGTAAAAGCAAACTCGGTAAACACACTACAAGATACATGGACCAATCAACTTTTGGGCATACTAGATTTGGGAGTGAGTATGGGTAATTGGGCTAAAGAACAGTTCACAATTGAGTCTCATCTAATTGGAGACCCTACATACCGATATGCTAGTGCAAGAGAAGATTTAGAGGGGCTCAATGAAGCTATTGTGAATAAGAGAACGGATATCAAATACTGGGAGAAACTTATGAATGATACCAATCCCGAGGCTAGGGCTCTTGCTATTAAAATGCTCTTTGTGAATGGGCAAATTAACTATGAGCAGCTATTGGAAATACAGACTAATAATGCTAGCCCTACTATTAGGTTAATGGCTTTTTACTTAATCAATAAAAAATATAATAATCAAATAGTACCTTCCTTAAAGGCTGGTTTATATGATAGTTATGAGTTGATTAGAAGGTTGGCAGCAGAAAAAACTTCTGCAAATGGCTCTCTAGAGCTACTGAATGATGTTATGAAACTTAGGATTGCACCAGGCACAAGTAAGCGTGTATACTTTCAGCTGAGAGGCGCAACTTTAGTATATCCTAAAGAGATGTCTTTGGCTGCTTTTGATGCTCAACTTAAAGACAAAGAGGGTGTGTGGTACGAACAAAAGGCTAAGGAGAGAGAGCGTATCGAATACTCTCTAAATGGTACAGAAAAAGAGATACATCAGTTATTAGACTCTTCTGCTACTCCAAAAAGCAAAAGATTTACCATAACAGCACTTAGGAACTCAAACAACGCCTCTTATTTAGACATTTTATTTAAATTTATGAGAGAGTCACAAGAGAGTGATTTGAAAATTGCATTAGCCGATGCTTTTGGATGGTATACACATTCATGGAAAAAGGGTGAAATAATTGAATTTTGCAAAGAACAGATAGAAGTTGAAAAAGACCCACAAGTGCGTTACGAACTTGTTAGAACAGTGAGTAGATTAGCTAACTAATTTATAGAATATATGATTAATTTTAGTAACTATGTAGTTAATAAATGACAAATAATCTAATTACTAAAACTTTAAATGACTAACTCAAACTAATATTAATAACTATGAAGAGACACAAAACTCAAATTTGGACAAGAAGTGCAAAAGTACTTTCGTTGTCGGTTATGGTGTTGTTTCTTGTGATGGCTTTAGGTGCGAAAAGCACCTGGGCTCAAGCAAATTATTCAACACTTAAAGGTGTTGTTCTTGAGAGAGGTACTACTAATGTGCCGGTTGAATTTG
>JBAYBU010000037.1:0-8542 GCA_041669105.1 Bacteroidales bacterium
AAAGAGAGTTTATGTTTAACCTCTTCAATTGTTTTTTGAGATGCACTAGAGAAGGGCTTTTCAAATACTTGGAGATATTTTTTATACCATTTCATAGGATTCATTTAAAGTAATTCTAATCTAAAAAATAGATAAATAACTTATTCTATCATAAAAATAGCTATTTTTATTGGATTGATTATCATAATAACAATTAGTAAGTGGTATATACAGAATTGACAGACAGGATTGGGAATAATTTATTTCAAATTGCCACCGGTGCCTCTTTGGCACACAACAATAATAGTGATTATTTAGTATTTATTACTAATACCAAAGTACCCGAAGGTGTTTATTTAACAGAGTATATCCAGCAGTTTAAAAAAAACATACTTAGAAAAGTCGATTTTACCGAAACCCTGCCTTTGGGTATTTCCAAGTACAAACAACCATCGTTTGGTTTCAAAAAAATACATTATGTAAATAATATCTACCTCTCTGGATACTTCCAAAGCGAGAAATTTTTTAATGAGAATTTTGTAAGAGATCTTTTTTCAATGGATAAAGAGACCGAATCTTACTTAAAAAGCAAGTATGGTTTTTTACTTGATAAAGATATTATTTCTATTAATGTAAGAAGAGGAGATTATCTTAAAAGGCCTCTAAGACAACCTGTATGTGAAATGCCTTACTTTAAAAGAGCTATTAAACACTTTGGCAAACAAAGGTTATATTTAGTTATTAGTGACGACATAGAGTGGTGTAAAAAAAAATTCGTTAATGGTAATTTTCACTTTATTGAAAACGAACCTCCAATTATAGATCTATACATTCAAGCTTGCTGTAAACACAATATTATAAGTAATTCAACATTCAGCTGGTGGGGTGCTTGGCTCAATCCTAATCCTAATAAGGTAGTTATTGCCCCAAGAAAGTGGTTTGGAGTTCACCTTAGAGATTACGACACAAAAGACTTATTACCCACAAGTTGGCTTAGAATTGACAACCCAAAAACATTGGGTCTTAAAGTTAAAATAATCTATTACTGGCTTAAAGACCTTTTCAAACGTGCCTATAAAAAATTAGCTTTGCCTCCTAAAAACCTTTGATAGCATCTCCTTTATTCCTATTAACTTATCTAAATTATAGTAACAATAATAGAATAAAATTATTAATATTGATATTGAAATTGCATGTTTTAAAACACCCAATACAAAAAGTGAAGAAAGGAATAGACTTGTTACAAGCAAAATAGAGATAGATAAAATTTTTATAAGATCTTTTGAAATATAAAAATCATATTTAACATAGGTAACAATGTTTATTATTACAAAATAGATTAAATGCATTAGTAGATACCCTATAGCTAGCCCCATTAATCCATTAATTTTATATCCTAAAATACTAAATAGCAATATACTAGCATTCATATAGATACCTTCAAGAAAAAAGAAAACTTTTTTATCTCCTTTAGCAAAAGAGATAGCACCAATAGAGTACGAAGCAGCTTTGAATATCATACCTAAAGAAAGTACTCTTATAAAATTTATAATTATTAAGAAATCACTCGAAAGCAAAATGTTAATAACTAGAGGGGTAAAAATAATTACAGAAGCTAACACTGGTGCAGTAATCAACATTGTTATCTCTCCTTGCTGATTAGCCATTTTTCGTACCTTATTATTATCTTCACTTATTGCAGCAAGTCTAGGATAATAATCTATAGCCATAGCGCTAAATACCAACCCAACAGATTGAGAGATAATGCTCATACCTGCTTGATAGAACCCCAAATCTGCGATTGAACCATGGGAGCTAATAAACGTATTAATAAAATAATGAACTGCAGACCCTATTGATGTTGCAAGCATCATTGTTAATCCCAATTGAAGCATCTCTTTACCACCTTTATATGTTTCATTTATAGAGATGTTTACATTGGCTGTCTTTACTTTTAATACATAATAGACGCTATAAAAAAAAGTTATAATAGAAGAGATTATTAAAGCAGGAACTATTCCATTTGTTCCATAAAAATAATACAATGGAGCCGAAACAATTAAAGCAACAAAAGACCCTGCTAATGAATGCATAGCATAAGACTTTAGATTTCTTGTTCCCTGGAGTATAGATGCGTTTCCAGAAGTTAATGCTCCAAAAAAAACTACAAATGATAATAAAACAAAGGATATAGTATAATCGGGATTCTTGAATGTGTAGTTACTAAGGATACGAGAAAAAACAACAACAGACAACAGCCCTATTACAGCAGTTGCCAAGATCCACCTTTTAAAGATTTTTATAATAATTGAAAGTTTATTAATATCTCCCGATTCATTGGCTTTTGCAATATCTCTTACAGCGCTAAAGTTTAGTCCCAGTGATGTAATATTACTTATCATTGTAATAGGAGACATAAATAAGCTGTTAAGGCCAACACCACTAGGGCCTAGCAAAAGTGCAATAATTTTACCTCTCAAAAGGGTTAAGAAAATTTGAATAACCTTGACTCCACCAAAAAGAGAAGTTGCCTTAAAAATACTTTTATATGACTGAGTTTCCATGTTAATTACAAATCATACTCTTTCCCAGTTTTTGGTTAGATTATTATACACTTTAATAACTCTGGCTGGATTTCCAACAACTACAGAATATGAAGGTACATTTTTAGTGACAACACTTCCAGCTCCTATTTGTACTCCTTCTCCAATATGCACACCAGGTAAAATAACAGAATTTGACCCAACGTGAGAATTATTCTCGATAATAACAGGCTTAATTACTAAGTTCTGTTCATTGGAATCTACTGAAGTATTTGAATACCCATGATTAAACCCAGAAATAAATACATTTTGACCAATCCCCACCTTGTCTCCAAGTGTGACAGGACCTATAATAACAGATCCTATACCGACCCTTGCATTAGAGCCAATTATCACATCTCCTACGCCATTATTAATGGCAGTAAAGTCTTCTATCAACGTAAAATTTCCCACCTCAAATCTCCTCCACGGAAAGACATCAATTCTTGATTTCTGATTTCTAATAATTACACGTTTCCCTATTTTATGGAAAAAAGGGTTAACAAACCACTTCACCCACAACCGTGGTTTAGGATTTCTATCCGGTGAAATCAAAAAAATTAATAATCTTTTAAGCTTGGGGTTTTTATTTAACATCTTGCATTGAATTATAATGGTTATGGATTTGTATAGCTGTGTTTTCCCATGAGAAAAAAACTACTCGTTTAAGGCCTCTCATTACATATTCTCTATGTAAAGTCACATCTTCCATTCTAACTATTGCTTCAGCAATACTGCCCTCATCATAAGGATTCGTGTATATAGCTGCATCACCCGATATCTCAGGCATTGCAGAAATATTTGATGTAATTACGGGAGTTCCGCAAGCCATTGCTTCTAGCTGAGGAATGCCAAAGCTCTCTCTTAAGGATGGATATAAAAAGAGATATGCAGCATTATAAATGTAAGGCAAGTCCTTGTTAGATATATAACCTATAGTGATAATATTACTAAGTACTTGTGAATCAATCTCATTATTTTGAACTATTCTTTTTATATCCTCTTCTGTCAAGTCAGCGATAACTAATTTACGTGGATTTTTAACTTTTTTTATATATATTGCATATGCCTTTAAAACTCTTAAGGTATTCTTTTTAGGATCTGTATTACCCAGAAAAAACAGATATTCTGTTTGTTTCAAGTAATTATTCAGGACAGGTTGAACATCTTCTATTACCTTAAAATGCGAACCATATCCATTATATTCACTCACTACTATATCTGTTAAGTTAAGCTTTTGTTGAATTATCCTCTTTTCAAACTCAGATACAGTAATAATCAATCTACATTTCTTTAGTATTCTAGGAACAACAAGTTTCCTGTAATACCATCCCAAATTTTGGTATAAAGACTTGCTTCTAACATCTCTTTTTTCTAGGAAAATTATATCATGTAAAGTAATAATAAGTGGCACACTACATATTAAAGGAGCAGTATTACTGGTACAATGTAAAATGTCTGGTTTTATTCTCTTAATTGCCATAGGTAACGCAAACTGTTCCCATAGTGGGTAAGTTGGGCAATTAATCTCAATTATATAAAAATTAGAACTCTCCAACAAAACAGATCTATCTTTGCCTGGTGCAGCTATTATATAATATTCATTCACAAGGTCTATCTTCTGTAGCTGCTTAATTGTCTCTAAAACAACAAAGTCCATCCCATGTTTTTTAGTTCTAAATATCCTTTGTGCTTCTATTGCAATTTTCATATTTACTCTTTTTTAGTGTGAATAAATTTATTGCCGGCATTTCTTAATCTAAAAAGATTTAAAAACATAAGCATAAATATTATAGGTAGCTTTTTCAAGGCACGTATATTTGTTTTAGTTACCAAGCTATCTGGCACTGCAAGTGCAAAAGCGAATAATAATAGAGCAACTAAAATCCACCACCTAAGCGATGCTTCCCAAGAAATAATAGTAATAATAAAAGCCATTAAAATACAAATACCTAAAATTAATATCCTTGGTAAAAGCATCCATTGAAACATCTTATCTATATAATCTATCCGAAGATTAATAAAAGATTTTGGCAAATCTTTTATGCCTGAATAGAGTGACGAAAACTGTGCCCCTAACCATCTTCTCCTTTGATTAAAAAAGACCGACTCCTTCTTTGTTTTTTGATCATACACTAAAACATGATCTAAGAAATCAATAAAAATCCCCTCTTTAAGAAGAAGAAGTTCCAACTCTTTATCTTCTCCTACAGTAGTTAGTGATTTTACATTGTTGACAAACCACAAGTAGTCAAACGCCATCCCTGAACCAATAAGTGCCGCTGATAGCCCCATATTTACGTGGCCTCTTCTAAAAATTGAATTATTTATCTCTTCACTAATCGCATCCAAAACAGCTATACTATTGTTTGTGTTTTTAGCTGTTCTGTGAGCTTGAATAGCTAGTGAACCCGATTGATAGGCGTTATTAATCTCTTGTAAATAGTTGTTGCAAATAATATTATCTGAATCTAAAATTGTAACAATATCGTAATCTTTCTTTTCAAGATTATCAATTGCATAGTTAAGAGCTACTGCCTTAGAGCTGCGCTTTGGATTGATCTCGAATAATGTAATTGGTAACTCTCTAAGGCTATTGTTAGTAGAGCTATCCATATTGTCAGATATAACCACAATGTCAAATTTATCGAAAGAATAATCTTGACTAAGGGCACAATTAACAGATTCAATAATTACAGAATCGTCTTTATATGATGGTATAAGTATTAGGAAATGATGTTCTTTATACGAATTAGGATATCTCTTTCTCACACCGCTAAAAGAAAAAAGTGCGAAAATAAAAAGATAGGCAATAGACACTGCCATGTAAACAAATAATATATTAATCAAAAACTCAATCATTCTTAAAATCAATTTAGCTGTAACCTAAAAAAAGAGAATGTGCCTCTCACTATCGCGTTTGCAAAATCGAATCTGCCTATAAAAACAGACTTGAAAAAATGAGCTGGGATTGCAATAAGTAGCTGATAGATAAGAGCTAGTAATTTAATCAAACCTCTTCTATTTCGGCTGGCAAACAAAAGTCTGTTCCTTGTCAAATAATAAATTTTTAAAGAGCTAGAGGCACCTATACTCATACTCTCTTTATGTACAATTTTAGTATGTGGGTAAAACCATAGTTCATAGCCCTCTTGCCTCATTTTGTAACACCACTCCATCTCTTCATAGTAAAGGAAATAGCACTCTGGCATCAAACCTATTTTTTCAATTACAGTTCTCCTTACAACCATAGCAGCTCCATGTGTAAAAAAGGTCTCTGTCGCTAAATCGTACTGCCCTACATCCTTTTCTCCAAACCCAACCCCTCTATTTCTTAATGTGATTTTAGTAAGCTCTGTAAAGCCTGCATATTGTATAATTCCAAGTGGTTCCATAAAAAGAATCTTAGGAGAAGATGCTGCAACAAAAACATTATTGTCCATAAAGTCAATCATGCTCTTTATTGAGTTATCTATTAATAATGTGTCATTATTAATAAGCATTATATACTTTCCTACACAACTTTTAATTCCTAAATTATTACCCCCTGCAAATCCTAAATTGGTTTCGCTCCTTATAAAAATATAATTGGGAAACTCACTCGCTAAAATATCGGACTCATTAATTAAAGAGCCATTATCTATAACTAAAGTCTCGTAAGAGACATTGTTTAAATGGGTTTGCATGCTCTGCAATAGTTCCCTGGTATGCTTTATACCATTATAATTAATGGTAACAAAAGATATATCTATTAAATTATGCGCCATTGGTATCTATCTCTGTTTCTTCTAGTTGCTGGTCTAATACAGGACTCAAGAAAATAATGGTCATGCAGATAAAAATAATAAAAGCATTAGGGAATTGACCAAATATCTCTAATGTATATGCAGCTATATACAGGCCAGTTAATCCTCCTATAATACCTTTAACTATACCACTTAACTCTCTATTTTTAAGTTTAAATAAGACTAAATATGAGCCATGTACAATAATATATAAGAAGATAAAAAGATTTAGAACCAGCCCAACAATACCCATCTCTACCCAAATAAGCACATACCACGAATCATGCGCAATTTTAGACAAAATAGGGTGTGGTCTATAAGTTTTTGCCCCTCCCCTCATCATCCCTATCCCAATTCCAAAAGGTTTACCTTTTACATAAGTTCTAATTAGCTTTTGATTTTCTACCCTCACTACAAACGATGCATCATCGGAATTAAAAACAGATCTCATTCGCCTTATATATTGATTGGATTGGCCAATGTAAGTGTACTTTAAAAACCCAAAGCTAAATAGAATGACTGTTATAGTTAAAACAATAGCTTTGAGATTTTTAGAAAGAAGAGCAAAAACAGATAGACCTGCAAAAGGTATCACAATAGATGCTCTTGTACCCGACATAAACATCCCATATAGACATATAATAGCAACTAAAAAGAAAAAAATCTTAAGTCTTAATTTCTTAAAATGAAATGAGGAGACTACAAAAACTACAAAAGAGAAGCCCATTCCCGATCCAAAACTTGCTGCATCTGTAAAAAAAGAAAAATATCTTATTCCAGATTGTAGTATATGTGTATTAGCTCCACCCAGAGCAAGCCATCTGCTTTCTGCAAAGTCAAAACCAATATATCTTTGCATTAGTGCTTTTGAGACTGCCAGTAAGCTAAAAATTGCCCAAATAATAAGTAGGTTTTTAACTCTTTTATAATCTCTCAGAAAAGTTGAAGCAATTGCAGTTATTAAGAGAAAATAGACCCCAAGCCCTCTAACGTTAGTCAACCAAGCTATTGGAGATAAAGAGTTAGGGTTAAAGATTTGCAATACAGAATATAGAAACCATATAAAAGTAAGTAGTGTGAGAGCATTAAATAGGTGTGATGCCGAGAGATCATTCTTTTTCTTGAAAAATTGAAAAATAATTATAATAATAACTAAACTTATAACTAGATCCATAGTAATACCAGGAGGTATTGAAGTTATATATCTTGATATTCCAGAAATAAAGTAGTTAAGAGAGAAGAGGAAAATAAATGAAAAATAGGGTTTATCTATTAATAGTAAAATAAATAAAAACGCTACTGGGAATAAAGAGACAACAACTCCTACTAGGGGACCTGTCTTAAGTACAATTTGAGGAATAATGAAAATTAAAAAAAGAAGCAGTAAAAATAATATTACTTTGTTAAAGTTGTCATATATATATTTAATATTTCCCACAACTTCATTACTTAGATGTTAATCCAAATTGCATAAACTTATAAACCATTGTCCTAAGTTTTGAGTATGGAGGTAACATCCCAAGAAATGCTTCGGAAACTTCTCTTTTTGTATTGGTCAAATAGAGTACAAGAGGAGCACTACCAACATTTTCCTTAAGTCTTTCAAAGAAAACTTTATCTATATCTCGCCAAACTTTGTCTGCTCTTATAATTGTTAAATTAATAGAAGCTTCCCTTAATAGGCCAACAGGAATTGCAGATTTCCTCAACGATTGATGCTCTACGAGTATTATATCTTCGTTCTCGTAATCATATAATTCCGATAAATTATTTGATAGAATAAATTTCCCAGTCATTTCTGACAGCTCTTCATGCCAAGAGATTACTCTTACTCTAAGGCCTCTTTCGCTCCAATACTGCTCTAGCATAAGAATTAATTTGCTCTTACCAGTAGATTCTTCTGTACTAATAAAGTTAATAATATCTGGCTTCTCTTTTGGGTTAAGGTAGGGGACAATTGAGTTGGCTAAATAATTGATGGCAATTCTTTCATACTCCTTATTATACCCTCTATATCGCACAATATTTTTTTTGGGAAACACCCCAAGTACAAAAGAAGGAATCAGTCTTTCCGCTCTATTTTTATCTCTAACTGTTCTATCAAAAATCTCTAGGAAAATAAAGAACCCTATTATTAAGATTAATGTGCTTGCAAATGTTGCCATCACAATTGTCTTTCTTGTCGAAGGAGTAGGT
>JBAYBU010000038.1:0-8523 GCA_041669105.1 Bacteroidales bacterium
ATTTCGCGTTTACTGTTAACATAATGTGCAATACCGTATGCCTGGAGTTTGTAGATATCTCCAATAACCATAATGGCTCCACATAAATCTCCATAAAGAGTGCCATAACCCATAGCCAACTCACTTTTGTTAGATGTGTTGAGCAGTAACGCTCCTCCATTATTTGAAAATGCCATTAAAATATTACCTCTTATTCTCGCTTGTAAATTTTCTGAGGTAATTCCTCTAACCTCTCCATAGAAAAGAGTCTCTAACTCTTTCATATATCTGTTATAAATAGCTTCTATAGGCACAATGCTATGTTTTATGCCGAGGTTGCTTGCAAGTTCTACAGCGTCTGTTACAGAGTGAAGGGTAGAGAAAGGAGATGGCATTAGTAGGCCGTAAACATTTTCTTTGCCAAGAGCTTCTGTAGCAATAGCAGCTACAACGGCAGAGTCGAGCCCTCCCGAGAGACCCAAAACTGCTTTTTCTTTACCTTGATTAAGAAAAAATCGGGATAGACCTTTTACAAGGTTGCCATATAGTATGTCAATATTAGAGCTTAACATTTTTAAAAAATAAAGCTTGTACTAATAGATTGGTAATTGTATACTTTGTCTATAACGTCGGCAAAGATATCGGCAACAGATAAGACTTTAATTTTTGTTATATCTTTATCGGGGCCAGGGCATAGGGGGATAGTATCGGATATTAACACCTCTTGGAGATCGGACTTAGCTATTCTTTCGTATGCAGGGCCAGAAAGAACTGCATGTGTTGCAAGGGCTCTAACACTAGTGGCACCTTTTTCCATGAGCATATCGGCAGCTTTTGTGATTGTACCTGCAGTATCTATCATGTCGTCAATAATAACTATGTTTTTACCCTCTACATCTCCAATAGCAGTCATAGAGCCTACTACATTTGCTTTTTCTCTAGATTTATGGCAAACAATTAATGGACATCCAAGAATTCTAGCATAGGCATTCGCTCTTTTGGCACCACCCATATCGGGGGAAGCAATAGAGAGGTTAGTGAGTTTTAGCTCTCTAAGGTATGGTAGAAAAATAGAACTTGCATAAATGTGATCTACAGGGAAATCAAAAAAACCTTGAATTTGATCGGCATGTAGATCGGCAGTCATAACACGGTCGCAACCTACTGCTTCTAAAAGATTTGCCACCATTTTTGCACCTATTGGAACTCTAGGGCGGTCTTTTCTGTCTTGACGAGCCCATCCAAAGTATGGAATTACTGCAATAACCTTGTATGCACTTGCTCTGCGGGCTGCATCTATCATCAATAAGAGTTCAAAGATATTTTCTGTTGGAGGGATTGTACTTTGAACAATAAAAACTGTAGCTCCTCTAACGCTCTCTTCAAAAGCGGGCTGAAATTCGCCATCGCTAAAGACAGTTACACTAGATTTGCCAATTTCAAGTTTAAGTGATGCAGCAATTTTTTCTGCGAGATAACGAGAGCTTCTGCAAGAAAAAATCTTTATTTTATGTTGGTGGTCCATAATTAAGGTTTTATGTTATTTATGAGGTTTTCTATGTAATCTAAAACTTGGTCTCTACCATAGCCCGTCTCTGCAGAGGTTGCAAAAACTGGGGGGAGTTCTTCCCAAAATTGTAAAAGAATGGAGTTGTTACGCTCAATCTGCTTAGACAAAACAGTAACACCTTGTTTGTCACTTTTGGTATAAATTATTGAAAAAGGAACTCCTGCCTCTCCAAGTTGGTTTATAAAGTTAAGATCTATCTTTTGGATGTCGTGTCTAGAATCTAAAAGTACAAAGAGGTTTAATAACTCTGCAGAACCGTTTATGTAACCTTTAATTATACCAGCCAGGCTCTCTCTCTCTCTCTTAGACGCTTTTGCATATCCATAACCTGGAAGATCTACAAGGTACCAAGATTCATTTATCATAAAATGGTTTATCAATCTTGTTTTCCCCGGTTTAGAAGAGGTGTGGGCCAACTTGCCCACGCTGCAAAGCATATTTATTAGAGAAGATTTGCCTACATTTGAACGTCCTATAAAGGCAAATTCGGGTAATTTCTGCTTTGGCCTGTCATCTAATTTCTTACTACTTCCTGCAAATATGGCTTGACTTATTTTCATGGCTTAGTTAATACCACAAAGGTACAATATTATTACTTATATTTGTGGAGATGGCATATAAAATGGAGATTAATGGCTAATAGAGAGATTATCAGCCTAAGGGAGCTGCAAGATAAAATTAAGAGTTCGGTAGAGGGGGCACTCCCCGGAAAGATTTGGATAAGAGCCGAAACTGGAGAAGTTAATTTTCATTCTACTGGCCATTGCTACATAGATCTCATAGATAAAGAGGAGGGGGGTGCTGTTAGAGCAAAAATTAGAGCAGTCATTTGGGCCTCTTCATTTAGAATTATACGACCATACTTTGAAACTACTACAGGAAGGTCTCTAGAGAGAGGTCTCTCTATTTTAGTTAACGCAATGGTTCAATATTCTGCTCTTTATGGGCTTTCACTTGTTATTTATGATATAGACCCCTCTTACACTATTGGAGAGCAAGAACTCAAAAGACAACAGACTATTGCCAAGTTAAAAGAAGAGGGAATGTTTGGGGTAAATTTGTCAATTCCGATTGAACCTTTACCTCGCAATATTGCAGTAATTTCTTCTGAAACAGCTGCGGGCTATAGAGATTTTATGAAGCATCTCCATGAAAATGATTATGGTTTTGTTTTAAATACTACTCTTTTTACCTCTCCAATGCAGGGAGAGGGTGCTCCAGCTGGGATTATTGCAGCAATGGAGCTAGTGGCCAAAGAGCTAGAGAGATTTGACCTACTAATAATTATAAGAGGCGGCGGAGCTGCCCAAGATCTTATTTGCTTTGATAACTACGAGCTAGCATTGAACATTGCGCAGTTTCCCTTACCAGTAATAACAGGGATAGGTCACGATCATGATATACATATTGCCGATATGGTTGCCCACACTTCGGTTAAAACACCCACTGCGGCAGCCGTTTTTGTTTTAGATCTTTTTATTGCCCAGGATCAACAACTCATCTCTATTACAAGAAGAGTTTTTCTCTCTTTGCAAGGTAGGATAGATAAGGAACTCTCTAAGACAGAGAGAATAAAAGACAAAATAGTCTCTGTAATAGCGGCTCGTTTTAGAGAAGAGGAGTATAGGGCCAATCTAAACGAAAAAAGAGTTCTTGCTGCAAGCCCTCTTTTAATTTTAGAGAGAGGTTTCTCAATTATTTTTCGGGAGGGAAAGAGAGTCTCTACTGTTTTAGAGCTTAAAAAAGGCCAAGAGATCTCTCTATTAATGAAAGATGGGAAAGTTAATTGTAATATAAAATCGATACAAAATGAGTAAAGAGAAGGTGTTGTCATATAAAGAAGCTCTTTTACAGTTAGAGGAGTTGGTTAAGAAGATAGAGAATCCCGAGACTCAATTAGAGGATATAACTAATGAGGTTAAAAAGGCGTTAGAACTAATTAAATATTGCCGAGAGACTATTAAAGGATATAAAGACGAAACTGCTAAACTTATGGAGTAGTTTTATTATGGAAGAGTTAAAACTGTGGCTAGACGATCCTTGGTTAGAGCCTTGGAAAAAACAGATTTGGAAAAGATATTCTGCATCTATAATAAAAAGGTTAGAGATAGCGGGTTATAGTAAAACTCTATCGGAGGCAGTAAATACTCATTTATTTTACGGAGTGTTCAAACAGCCTTCTAGCTCTTATATTTTTAGGGAGTGGGCTCCAAATGCAACCGATATATACCTTATATGCGATGCTACCCAGTGGAAAAAAGAGCCAGGCTATAGGTTTAAAAATGTAGGTGATGGGAATTGGGAGCTATCTCTTAAAAACTCTCCTCTTTCTCATGGATCTCTTTATAAATGGCTTATTTGCTGGGAGGGAGGCGAAGGAGAGAGAATTCCTGCGTATGCCAAAAGAGTTATTCAGGACCCTATTACAAAGTTATTCGCAGCTCAAATATGGGACCCAAAGCCTTATAAATGGAAACACTCGGCACCTTCTAAAATAGTTAATCCTCTTATCTATGAGGCACATATTGGGATGAGCTCAGAGGAACCTAAAGTTGCTACTTTCGAATACTTTAGGAAAAATGTTTTGCAAATAATATCGGATTTGGGTTACAACACAATTCAACTTATGGGAATTCAAGAGCACCCATATTACGGCTCTTTTGGTTACCAAGTCTCAAGTTTTTTTGCTGTGAGTTCGCGTTTTGGTACTCCCGAAGAGCTAAAAAAATTGATAGATGAGGCCCATTCTAAAAATATTGCAGTTGTTTTGGATATTGTTCATTCTCATTCTGTCTCTAATGTTTTGGATGGGCTGTCACAGTTTGACGGTACAGAAGATCTCTACTTTCATTCTGGGGATAGAGGGAATCACCCAGCTTGGCAATCACGCTGTTTTAATTATGGTAAAGATCCTGTTCTTATGTTTCTCCTCTCTAACTGTAAATATTGGTTAGAGGAGTTTAAATTTGATGGGTTTAGGTTCGATGGTATTACTAGTATGATTTATCTAGACCATGGGCTCGAAAAGGACTTTGATGGATATGAGTGTTATTTTGATGGTAATCAAGATATAGACGCATTAATCTACCTCACTTTAGCAAATCAACTTATAAAAGAGATAAACCCTAATGCTATCACAATTGCCGAGGATGTTAGCGGTATGCCGGGGATTGCTTCCCCTTTTGAAAATGGTGGGGTAGGTTTTGATTTTAGGATGAGTATGGGAGTGGCCGATCTTTGGATTAAATGGATAAAAGAGAGACGAGACGAGGATTGGAACATGGAGGAGCTCTTTTATGAGCTTACTCGCAAACGGGAAGATGAAAAAACTATTAGTTATGCAGAGTGTCACGACCAAGCGATGGTGGGAGACAAAACTATTATTTTTCGTTTGATTGATAGTGAAATGTATAGCTCTATGAATAAAGAGACACCCTCTTTAACTGTAGAGAGAGGCATTGCTCTTCATAAAATGATACGACTTATTACAATTGCTACTTCTGGTGATGGATATCTCAATTTTATGGGAAATGAGTTTGGGCATCCAGAGTGGATGGATTTTCCTAGAGAGGGTAACGAGTGGTCTTATCATTATGCCCGAAGGCAATGGTCTTTGGCATTTAACGAAAAACTTAGATACTCATTTTTGTTTAAATTTGATAAAGCCATGATAACAATGGTTAAGGAGTCGGCTATCTTTCTTGGAAGATGCCATGCACTTTACCAACATAACGAGCGGCAGCTCCTTATTTTCATACGTAATGATTATCTGTTTGCCTTTAATTTTAGTCCTCTATTTTCTTACCCCGATCTCTCTTTTTGTGCTCCAGAGGGGAGTTATAAGATTGTTTTGGATTCCGATGATCTTTTCTTTGGAGGTTTTGGAAGAAACAATAAAAATGCTGTTCATTTCACTCAAAACCTTTATGGAGATCAAAGACTTTCTCTCTATTTGCCCTCTCGTTGTGCATTGGTTTTAAAAAAGGAGAGCTCGTAACTATTTCTTTGTTTTTATTTACTAACTTGCAATACAAAAATTGATAAAATGGCATACTTAGAGTTTAATAAAAAAGAGTTAGTAAACCTTGAATACTCTTTAAAGCGAGAACATTTATCTACCAACCATGCAGGTGGCTACCTTAATACTACTATAGTGGGATGCAATACAAGAAAGTATCACGGTCTTTTGGTGTTGCCTATAAAGAATTTTAATAATGATAAGCATGTGTTGCTTTCGTCTTTAGATGAGACTCTTATCCAACATGGTAAGGAGTTTAATTTAGGGATTCATTGTTATGGAGAGATTTATGAACCTAGAGGACATAAATATATTACTAATCTAGAGATAGACAAACTAGTATCGGTAACCTATGCAGTGGGAGGCATGGTTTTAAAAAAGGTAATGTTGCTTTGTAACAAAGAAGATCAAATGTTTATCTCTTACACTCTTTTAGAGGCCCACTCCCCAACAACTCTTAGATTAAAGCCTTTTTTAGCTTTTAGACATATTCATGCACTCTCTAAGGCCAATTCCGAGGCAAATACTAAGTCACGGAAGATAGTAAATGGGAGGAGCTTTCGTATGTATAAGGGGTTCTCTCCTTTGAACTTACAATTAAATGTAGAGAGTGAATTTGTCTCTAACCCAGACTGGTACTATAATATCGAGTATAAAGAAGAGAGTCGTAGAGTATTTGACTCTAAAGAAGATCTGTTTGTCCCTGGATTTTTTGAGATGCCTATTGAGAAAGGAGAAACTATAATTTTTTCGGCCTCACTTAAAGAGGAAAAACCAGAACAATTTAAAGCTAAATTTGCAAAGAATCTTAATTTAAAAAAGAGTCGTGACAGTTTTTTAAACTGCCTAAAAATCTCGGCAAATCAATTTATTATCACAAGAGGGGGTGCCTCTTTTCTATATATAGGTTACCCTTGGTTAGAAGATGATTTTAGGGACACTTTAGTTTATCTACCAGGGCTCACACTTCACGCAAATGAAGATTTAGAAAGTTTTAAAGCTGTTTTAGAGACTCTTCTAAAAGATAGACAGAGTGAGTTTGTAAATACAAATAGCCAAGTAGATGTTCCATTATGGCTCTTTTGGACTCTACAACAATATGATGCACATATTGGCAAACAAGAGGTTATTTGGGAAAATTATGGATCCCTATTAAAAGAGATCTTGTACTCCTATAAAAATGGTACTCGTAAAAATATTGTAATGCATGAAAATGGACTTCTTTGGGCAGAGCAAGACGGTGTAGCACTTACTTGGATGGACGCCTATGCCTATGGAGTGCCTATTACCGAAAGAGCTGGCTATCAAATAGAGGTAAATTCGTTGTGGTACAATGCAATATCTTATGCTGTCTCATTGGCACAAAAAGCTGGAGAAGAAGATTTTGTAGAGGATTGGTTAGGAATAATTGAGAGGATAGAGAAAAATTTTATTAGAGCATTTGCAATAGAGGGAAGAGACTATTTGGCCGACTATGTTGGCCCAGAGGGTCAAAACAAATTCTCTAGACCAAATCAAATGTTTACTTGTGCTTTTGATTACTCGCCACTAACTATAGAGGAGAGGGCAATGGTGTTAAAAAATGTTAAAAAAGAGTTGCTTACTGTTAGAGGAGTGAGGACTCTCTCTCCAAAAAACTCGAATTACAAAGGTGAATACGACGGAGACCAGCTTAGCCGCGATTTGGCTTACCATCAAGGAACATCTAGAGTGTGGCTGCTTTCATTTTATATAGAGGGTATGTTCAAGCTTTATGGTAAAGATTTTTTAAATAGAGCAAATGATTTACTGCTGGTTTTTGAAGAGGAGATTTTGACACATTGCATAGGTTCGGTATCAGAAGTGTACGATGGCGATCCTCCACACCAGCCTCATGGGGCTACCTCTTATTCTGGCTCTGTGGCAGCTCTGCTTACAATAATCAAATTGATTGAAAAACATAACGGAATGGAATCATGAAGGTACTGATGTTTGGATGGGAATTTCCTCCACATATTTCGGGAGGGCTTGGAACAGCTTGTCAAGGTCTCACAACAGGGCTTTCAAACTGTGGAACTGAGGTGTTATTTGTAATGCCTTCTGCCTCTGGAGACGAAGATCAAAGTTATATAAAGATAGTAGATGCTAGTGATATTGAGGTGTCTGAAACATGTAGAGATGTAAAAGTTTTTTTAGAGAAAGTCCAATTTATAAGGATTGGATCTAATCTCATACCTTATTTAGATCCCCAGGTTTTTACTGAAATGGTTACTGAGCAACAAGAGGGTCAGATAGAAGACTTTAAGCTTAGCCTTGGGCAAAAGTATAAGTTTTCTGGCAAGTATGGAAAAAACCTTATGGAAGAGGTTGCAAGATACGCCCTTGTTGCGGGAGAGATTGCTCTTAGAGAAACATTTGATATTATTCATGCCCACGACTGGCTTACATACACGGCAGGGATAGTAGCAAAACGAATTAGTGGAAAACCTCTTGTGGTACACATGCATGCTACCGAGTTTGACCGTAGCGGAGCAAATATCAATGAAGAGGTTTATGAGATAGAAAAAATGGGCATGAGAGAGGCCGATAGAGTAATTGCAGTGAGCAACCTCACTCGTAATATTATCATAACCAAATATGGGATACACCCTTCTAAAGTTGTTACTGTTCATAATGCTGTAGATTTTCAAGGTTTTCATAATATGGAAATAGAGAGAGGTGTTCCCGAGAAAATAGTAACTTTTCTTGGTAGAATCACATACCAAAAAGGGCCAGAATATTTTATAGAAGCGGCATATAAGGTATTAGAGAGATACCCCAATGTTAGATTTGTAATGGCTGGGAGCGGAGATCTTTTAAATAGATCTATTAGACGAGTAGCCAAGCTAGGCATGTCTCATAAATTCCATTTTACAGGATTTTTGCGAGGGAGAGAAGTTCAAGAGATGTTTGCCTATTCAGATGTGTATGTAATGCC
>JBAYBU010000039.1:0-8408 GCA_041669105.1 Bacteroidales bacterium
ATACATTGTCTGTTACACCCGACAAGATAATTTGAATATGCTCTATTCTAGATCTTTTCCAAAGGTTTCTTAAGTTATTCATCCCTGTAGAATCGATAAAAGGAACTTTTCTCATTCTAATTATTCTTACCTTAACCGTATGATGGGTAGAGGAGTTTATTTCATCTAGCTTACTAGCTAAACCAAAGAAGAATGGCCCATCTATTTCATAAATCTCTACTCCTTTTGGTATAGATATCATGTCTACATCATATGGGAGTTCCTCTAGTTCGCTCCCAGCAATTGTTTTTTCATCTATCATTTTTATACTAGAGGTTCCAGACACTCTTGTAACAAAAAGAGCTACTGCTAGCAAGATTCCAACTTCAATAGCTACTGTTAAATCAATTACAACAGTAAGAAAAAAAGTTATAAGGAGTACTGCCACATCTGCTTTATGTCCCTTTAGTAGGTATTTAAAAGTGCGCCACTCACTCATATTATAGGCAACAATAACTAAAATTGCAGCAAGAGTTGCAAGTGGTATATAAACAGCATAAGGCATTAAAAACAAGAAAATAAGAAGCAATACGATTGAATGTATTATACCCGCAACTGGAGTTTTTCCTCCATTATTAATGTTTGCCATTGTTCTAGCTAATGCTCCTGTAGATGGTATGCCACCAAAAAAAGGAGTTATGATATTTGTAAGCCCTTGGCCTATAAGTTCGGTATTAGAGTCATGTTTCTTTCCAGTAACTCCATCGGCAACCATCGCAGCTAGCAAAGATTCAATAGCACAAAGAATTGCAATTGTAATAGCAGGTTGAAACAACACTCTTACTGTTGCAAAATCTACGTGTGGTAATTGTGGCTTGGGCATTGATATTCCATTTGCTAGTTCTGGGAATTTACTTCCAATTGTAGCAAACTCAACTCCAGTGGTATTTGTTATTATTAAAGCACCAAAGGTTCCAACAATAATGGCGATAAGAGAGCCTGGAATTTTCTTATAAAAAAATGGCCATACAATAATAACTAACAAGGAAAATGAAGCAAGCAAAGTTTCTGGGATACTAATGGTAGAAATATTTTCTAGATATGCGCTCCATTTAGGGATAAAATCTGCCGGAACATTCTCTATTGTAAGACCTAAAAAATCTTTAATTTGAGTAGAAAAAATTACAAGTGCAATACCACTTGTAAAGCCAACAACAATAGGGTAGGGAATGAATTTAATAATATTTCCGAGCTTAAACAATCCCATTAAAAGCAACATAACACCTGCTATTACTGTGGCTACAACTAAACCAGAAAAACCAAACTCTTGAACGATACCAAAGATAATCACAATAAAGGCCCCTGTAGGGCCTCCTACAAGGAATCTAGAGCCACCTAGCAGTGAAGTGAGCAACCCAGCAATAATTGCTGTTATTAGGCCTTGCTGAGGTGTTACGCCCGATGCTATACCAAATGCAATTGCCAATGGGAGTGCAATAATTCCTACGATTACTCCTGCGATAAAATCAGAGAAAAATGTTTTTTTATTGTATTGTCCACTAAATAGTATCTCAAACAGCTTTGGTTTGAAAATCGAAGTCAGATTAAACTTCATAGTACCCTCTTATTGATTATTGAAGCGGCAAATATAACAAAATAATATGATGATTTCAATTTAAAAAAGAGCCTCTGCAGCATTAATAATATGAGCAGTATCGTTCTTATTATCAAGAATTAAATTGGCCTTTAAGTAGTGGAGTTTAAATTGCGATTTAAATAGCTTTTCTCCACCTCCAGTTATATTGAGCATTATAATAGATTCTCTATTTACTTTGCCTGAATCGATAGACTTTATCATTCCCGCGAGGGCTACTCCAGAGGCCGGATGAATATCTATTCCTTCTAGTTTTTCAAAAAGAGCACATGCATCTTGAAGTTGGGCATTAGTCACAATTTCTACATCTCCATTAGCATCGGTTAATGCATCAAAAAGCCCCCCTGCAACTCCATACGGAGGCCTTCTGTTAGAGAGCACCTTTGCATCTATTTTTAAAGCATTTTCTCTAGCCTCATCTTCGTTAGGAAAGATTATCTCTCTAGTGTGAGCTTTCCAAGCATCATGAATAGGGGTAAATGGGATATTTTGAGATGGAATAAGCTTCATTTTATTATTACCATAATTACCATCTTCTATTAATCTAAGGTTTGCTTCCCAAGCTGCAATAGTACCGGTACCGCTCCCAATTGCTTGAAAGTAATAGTCGGGAATTTTTCCAATTCTAGTTGCTGCAGAAAGTACTGTTGTTCCCATTCCATCCCTTCTAGCTACATTTTTTGCACCTCCCTCTTCAAAGAAAAAAGGAGAACTACATATTTTATTGGAGAGATCAATAGCATCAAAATAATCTGTACCACTAGGGGTGCAAATAAGTTTTACATTGTCATTTATCTTATGATTGAACCATATTGCATCTAAGTTATCATACGGAATTACAAGTAGTAGTGGAATGTTATTGTCTGAACAAACCTTAGCAAAAGCTCTAGCTGTATTCCCTACCGATGCAACCACCATAACACCTTTGTTTTGCTCAGAAAGTCTTGCACATACAGAGTATGCCTCTGTCTCTTTAAAAGAACAAGTTGTCATATTTGCACCAATTTTGGGCCAATAGCCACTAAAACTTATATAGAGATTAGTAAGGCCCAAATGATTAGCTAGCTTATTACTTTTATATGTTTGAGTAACTGTAGAGTTTTTTAGCATTTTATTTATTGGCAGCCAATCTGCGAATTTATATATACCTAGGGAGTCATCTCCTACAGAGAGTTTTTGTTTTTCATAAATGGCTCTTATCAATGAAGGTTTATTGTATGAAGGATCGGAGAGAGTCCAGCCCTTATCTTCAAAAACATTCCCGGTAGCAAAAGTCTTTAATTTGTAATTAGTCATACGTTTATTTCTTATTAGTTAACTCTTTATATATCAATAGTTTGTAAATCCCAATTTCATTTAGTGTACTATTCATTTTGTGGGGTAAATTTTCTTGTAACTCCACCAGTACCAAGCGCCAACAAAAAAACCACCCCCAACTAGATTACCTATTGTAACAGGAATAAGATTTTTGATAAACATCCCATACATAGAGAGGTTCGAAAGAGCCTCGGCAGTAACTCCAAAATGAGATTGGGCAAGCGATACAAAATTACTGTCTGTGGTAGCCATCATAGCAGACGAAATATAGTACATGTTTGCCACACTATGTTCATATCCAGATGCTATAAATAGCCATATAGGGAAGAAAATAACAAGTGACTTACCAGCTGCATCTTTAGATGCATAAGACATCCATACAGCTAAGCAAACTAGTATATTGCAAAGTATACCAGAGGTAAAGAGGTTTATAAAAGTGAGGTTTGTTTTAATAACTCCAACTTTTATGGTAAAGGCGCCTAACAACCCCTCAGAATAGTCCAATTGACCAGAATAAAATATTAGTAAAGCAACAAATACCGATCCTACTAAATTACCTAACCAAACTAAAGAGAGATTGGAGAGATATTTTTTAATAGAGACTTCTCTTGAGAGCACTGCTACAGAGATAAGATTGTTCCCTGTAAAAAGCTCGGCACCTGCTATTACAACAAAAATAAGCCCAGCGGGGAATATTAAACCTGCTAAATATTTTGCTAAACCAATATCCGTAATATTATGTGCTATTATATTGCTTCCTACAGATGCCAGTGCAATAAAGAGACCTGCCAAAAAGGAGAGAAGCATAGTGCTCCTTAATGGCAAGCTTGCTTTTTTGATCCCACTCTCTTTAGTATAATCAAGTACTTGGGCAGGTGATAAGTAATTGCTCATAGTTTAGTTTGTTAGAAGTTCTTTAGCTTTGCTTTTGTTTAATTTCTCAAAGTTAGCCTATTTTAAATCATTTGTTTGTAAACAATTTGTGCTATATCCATTGTCTCCTTTTCATAAATGGGAGAAAATGTTTTTAAACAGAGAGGACAGGATGTTACTAGAACATTGGCTTTTTGCACATTAAGTACTGTTAATGCACATTTTACTATCTCGTTCCTCTGCTCGTAAGAAAACTTTGTAGATGCAAGAGCTCCTCCACAACAAGCACTCATCTCTCTCTCTTCTATTGGCTTAACAAGAGTTCCAACAGTAGATAATAGTTCTCTAGGCTGCTCATATATTCCAGAACCTCTTCCTAAATCACAAGGGTCGTGATAAGAAATATTCAAAGTTGTTTTTTCTATCTTTATTTTGCCTTTTTTAATTAGCTCATTAATGTACTCTGAATGGTGCAATATTTTTATACCCTCAAGGTTATACTCTTCTTTAAAAACCTTATAACAGATAGGGCAGGAGAGCAATAACACACTTGCTCCAGAGTTTTTAATGATTTCTCTATTTTTCTCTATTAGAGATTTAGCATGTTTTGCTGCTCCAGCAAGTATTAGGGGCCTTCCGCAACAAATAGAGCCATCTTTATCCATAAAAGAATAATTCACACTGGCCTTATTTAAAATTTTGAACAGAGCTTCATAAATTGCAGGAGTTAGATGGGTCATACACCCTGCGTAGTACAAGAGAGTCTCTTTATTAGCTATGTTAGTATCTTTGGTGACAACTTGTTTGTTAGGAACAACTTGCTTATCATCAAAAATTTGTTCTTTAACAGAGGTTTTCTCTTTGATATTCTGTCCGTTATTAAGATTGATATAGCTGAAAAAATTGGTTGCAAACTCTTCTTGTTTTTTGAGAAGTTTGAGTCTAGTAGAGTCTATTCCTACAGGGCAAGCCTCTACACATTTATTACACATCAAACATTGACTAGAGGTTGCCAAGGCAGCTTCTTTACGCCTCCTGAGTTCTCTTATAAGATATACCGATGTAAATTTTGTTTTATCTTTTACAGAGATCATTGGGCACACATCTATACAAATACCGCAAGAAGAGCACGAGTATATCTCGGTCTCGGCAAATCCGTCTCTTGAGCTAGAGGAGACTATCCCTGCATTTCTAAGAAAAATAAGGAGAATCTCTGTAGGTATATGCATATATCTAGAAAAAGGGAGTGCAAAGAAAAATATCCCAAGAGAGATTGAATATGCCCACCAAATAGGTGTGATAAGGGCGTCATAACTAGGGAATAATTGGATTATAGAATTTACACTCTTTGTAAGAAAACTGCCTCCACTTATATCGGCAGTAAAACTCTCGGCAAGTAAACGAAGAGGGAAAATTAGCCATAGGGCAGTAAGCGCAATTCGGTCTCCTGGCTTATGTTTAGTGGTTTTTTTCATTCCAAGCCTACGAGATTTAAACCTTTTGTAAATAGCCAAAGCTATTCCACTAAGAACCATTAGTAGAAAAAGATCCATAAGAAAGAAGAAAAAACCGCCTCTTAATGTTTGATTGGTCTCCATTACAAAGTATCTGAAAAATATAGGATAGTATAAGACACCGTTCCTTTGTGGAATATAGAGAAGCACCTCTACATGGCCTATTACTATAAGCATGAACCAACCAAATGCTATACTAGCATGCATATATCCCAATAAGAGATTTTTTTTGAATATCTTAACATGTAACAGGACGTCCGTTATAATCTCTTTAATAGTTTTGAATAATTTTAATGAAAAAACTAACTTTAAAAGATTTTTTCTCTCTTGTGCAGATAGGTGGAAGATAATTCTTACAGTACCAGTTATGAGGTAAAGAATAATAAAAACCATTCCTAAAGTGAATGGGATAACAAACGGGTCAAAGCCAAAAATAATTCTCTCTTTCAAAATTTGCTTTGGTTATAGAGTTCATTAAATTTTAATATAATATCTCTGGTGTTGATGCCTCTAGGGCACACCAAAGAACACTTCCCACATAACATGCATCCTTTTAAAAGGTCGAATGCATTATCATTTAACCCTCTCTCCAATAAAAGGATAGCTTTTCTAAACTGTGTAGGAGTAAATTTACCCCCAGTGCAAGTAGCTGTGCAACAACCACAACCAATGCATTTTAAAATATCTGGTTGGGAATCTGCTATCTTTTCAAAGATTGAGTTGTCTATAATGTCAAGATCAACCTTTTGCTCTTTATATAGTTGAAAGCCAAACTCCATGGTCTTACTTTTTATTTTTTTTAAGATATTTGTCAATCGCGAAAGCGACAGAAGCACTTTCGCCAATAACTTCTGGAAGAGTTTTAGGACCTAGTATAGAGCCTGCAGCAAACACTCCTTGTATATTTGTTTTACCTATATCTGTAATAGGACTCTCTATATTTACAAATCCATCATCTCCCATTTTTATAGAGAGACTCTCCAACATATTGTCATTAGATTTATTTGCAATCATACCGCTCATTAAAACCAACAAATCTAAGGTGATTGTCATTGGTTTAGAAGCAAGAGTATCCTCTAACTTAACAGTTACTTTGTTATTAGAACTCCCTGCGACTTCAGAAACTCTTCCCCTAATAAATCTTACTCCAAACTCTGTTTGCGCCTTTAGGTAAATATCTTCATAACCTCGGCCAAACATTCTCAAATCCATATAAAAGCAGAAAATTTGGGCATTTGGAAACATCTCTTTAAGTTCTATAGCCTGCTTTACAGCAGTAATGCAACAGACCTTAGAGCACTGTTTATTCCCTGCCTTTTCGTCTCTAGAACCTACACAATGCACAAAACCAATTTTAGAGGGATTCTCAATCTCAATTTTACTCTCCTTTTTAAAAAAAGATTCAAGATCGGCATTTGTAATTACTCCATCGTAAACGCCGTATCCATACTCCTCTTTTTTTTGCGCAGGAAAGAGCGAGAAACCAGTTGTCAAAAGAAGCGCTGAGCTTAAAATAGTCTCACCAGAATTTAGTTGAGTATTATAAATGCTGTTTTTTTGCTTACTTATAAACTTTACTGATTTATCTGTTTTTATGGTCGATTGTGAAACATTTTTTATAAGAGTGTCTAGTACTTCTTTTGCATCGATACTATCTGGGAAAAGCCTATCCCAATTTTTGATATGCCCTCCTACAGCAGACTCTTTTTCTATAAGAACAACCTTGTAGCCTAAAGATTCTAATAGAGATGCACTTTTGAGACCTGCAGGGCCTCCTCCAATAATTAAAACGTCAACTGTCATGCTTTTGAAGAATTTCCGTTATAAGTATTTATATTTTCAGACATTTTGTTGAGTATTCTAACAAAGTTAATAAGCTCTTCTTTTGGTATATCTCTAATTATAGCGTTTGTAGTACTTATTGCTATATCTGTAATATCATCTTTTAAAGATTTTGCGTGCTCTGTAAGATGGATTTTATTTTTTCTTCTATCCAGAGTACCTGAAACTCTAACAACTAGTTTTTTTCTCTCGAGTGCATCGATTAACTTTGTTACTGAATTTTTATCTTTGATTAAGATATTTGCAATCTGTTGTTGAGACAACACACCCTCGTCCCAAAGTGTATCCATTACTAAATATTGTTCGGGAGTAAGATTGAAGCCATGTTTTTGAAAAACACTTCCCAAAAAGTGTTTGAATTGGAAGTGTACTAAATTTAAAAACACCCCTATCTGCTTGTTTAGTATCATATCTTATTGTATAAGCTTTTACTATTGCAAATATAGACAAATTTTAGTTCTTTTGTACGTGTGCGTTAAATTTCTAATACGATTTTATCTATGCTTTTTTATCTTATTCTAACCGTTTCTATTGCATTGTTTGCAATTAATATAGATGCTCTCTTCAATACAGAAGGAGAGGCTAGATTTAATTAAAAAAAAGCAAAATGAGATGATAAGGAGCACTGTAGAGGAGAAGTTAGACAATATACTAGCTACAGATCAATATGATAGTAATGTATATTATAATGATATATAAGTAGTTAAAGTGAAATATATTCGTCCCAACTCTTAATTTGAATCTCTTCAATTTTAATCGAACAGAATGCAAAAATAAATGCTGATGCCAACCTAGCATTGGTTATTAATGGGATATTATAATCTATAGAAGCACGGCGTATTTTATAGCCATTTTCTAACTCTACTTGAGTAAGGTTTTTAGGAATATTAATTACTAAATCTATTCTTTTCTCTTGAAGCATTTTAAGAGCTTGTGGCTCCTTATTTACTTCACTTGGCCAGTGCACCAATGTTGCTTCGATACTGTTTTCTACTAAGTATCTATAAGAACCACCTGTTGCATAAAGGCGATATCCATTATTAGCTAAAAGCTTAGATGCAGTAAGTAAGTCGGCCTTCTGTTTTGCAGAGCCCGAAGAGATAAGAATGTTTTTCTTAGGTATCTTATAACCAACAGAGAGCATAGCCTTTAAAATAGCCTCATTTGAATCATCACCAATGCAGCCAACCTCTCCTGTAGATGCCATATCTACTCCAAGTACAGGATCG
>JBAYBU010000040.1:0-8320 GCA_041669105.1 Bacteroidales bacterium
GTGGTTTTCGGTTGTTGGATAGAATATGTTTTATAAAATCATTTGAATTAATTACCAATAAAACTCCTTTGCAGTGATTGGCTGTTATTACAGTGCTCTACTGCCAGATGGCAGTGAGGTTTGGATTAATTCTAAATCTAAACTCTCTTTTCCTGACAATTTGCAAGTACTCTCATTTTTTCTTTCATTGGCTTTGAGACAAAGGAGGAGATGATTAATAACCGAACGGAGATAGATGTGAAAATGGAATTAAGCGCACAACTATTAGATAATGTTGTTGTGACTGGATTTCAAAATATTCCGAAGGCTAACTTTACCGGCTCTGCTGTGAAAGTTAAGGGAGAAGACCTTAGAGTCAAAGGAGTCTCGGACCTTAGTAGAATGCTAGAGGGCCAGGTAGCTGGAGTTTCTATACAAAACGTTTCGGGAACATTTGGTGCAGCACCTAAGGTAAGAGTTAGAGAAGCAACTTCCATAAGCGGGGAGAATAAACCTCTTTGGGTTATAGATGGAGTTGTACACGAGGATATCATAAACATATCTAATGATCAGCTAACTAGTGGAGACCCTTCTACATTACTAGGTTCGGCCGTTGCGGGACTTAATGCAAATGACATTGAAAGCATAGATATTCTCAAAGATGCTTCTGCTACTGCTCTTTATGGGGCTAGAGCAATGAATGGTGTAATTTTGGTAACCACTAAAAGAGGGAAAGAGGGGAGGCCTATTGTTACCTATTCGGGAAATTACTCGTTACAGCTTAAACCAAGTTATAGTAATTACGATATAATGAACTCGGCAAACCAAGTCTCTATTTATGCCGAGTTAGAGAGGAAAGGCTTTTTGAATACAGATATCATCAATAGGTCTAACTCTGGAATATATGGGAAAATGTACACGCAAATTAACACTTATGACGAGGAGTCGGGGAGTTTTTTATTAGAAAATTTGGTTGCTGCAAGAAGATCTTTTCTAGAGCGATATGCCTATGCAAATACAAACTGGTTTGATATTCTGTTTAGAAACTCAACAATTCAAGAACACTCTGTGTTATCTCAACTCTATATCATTAGATGGAAAGATTCAAATAACGGCGCTACCGATTGTGTTGTTCTAAGACTAGACGAATCAACAGGTGACATGCCTCTTTCTACTCTAGCAGATGTTTACAAGCAAGTTTATCTTGATTTAGACGATGCTATCGCTCTTTATACATCTTTTGGCTTAAAACGCAAAGATAATTATGACCCAGATATAAATGTTGCTTATGCAGTTTATGCAAGGGCAGCTCTTACTCGCCAAGATTACCCAAAGGCAGCAACAATGGCTGTTAATGCTAGAAATGGGTATCCTTTAATGAGCAATACAGCATACAAAGCTGGGTTCTATACTCCAACAAGCGAATGGATCTGGAGTAGTTATGGAGCATCGGATGAGACTCTTTATTTCTACTCATACTTTGCCTATATGGCTTATAATTCAAGTGCAAGCGCAGTAAGGACTTATCCTAAGTGTATTAGCAGAGAGCTTTTCAATACAATCCCTAGTTCCGACATACGAAAAGGGTTATTTCTTGACCCTACGGGTTACACTTATACTACCTCTTCTGGAGAAGCAGGTTCAGCTCTAAAAGCACCTGGTTTCCAGCTATTCCCAGACTTGTACCGTACAGCTAAAGTTTTTGCATATATGCAGTTTAAAATTGCTGCAGAAGACTTACCTGGCGTAGGAAACCTTAACCACTTTCGTTCTTCTGATAAATAAAACTCTCTCAAAGCTTTTAAAAGCTTTGAGAGAGTTTTATATTTTCTACTTGGAGATTAGCAACCAGGACATCCGGCGCATGAGCCGCTGTCACAGTCGGGCGTGGTTTTTTTCTCTCCAAAAAGGCCATCTGTAAGCTCTTGTGGAGTTGCATCGCGAACCTCTACAACTTCTCCTTGAAAATGAAGTTTTGATCCTGCAAGCGGGTGGTTAAAATCCATAATAACAATATCTTCTTTTATCTCTTGTATGCTACCTTGAAGGCGATTACCATCGGAATCTTGCATTGGAAGAATATTTCCCACTGTAAGAAGCCCATCTTCTATCTTACCGTCTACTTCAAACATGTTTTTTGGAAGCTCTACGATTGCATCTTTGCTAACTTGGCCATAACCCTCTTTTGCCGAAAGTAAAAAGTCAAATTTATCTCCAACTTTTTTGCCGGTTACATTTTCTTCGAATTTTGGCAAAAGATAACCTGTGCCAAATGTAAAACGGAGGGGGCTATCGGCTTTAACGGTTTCTACAACGTCTCCCTCTACAGTTAAAGTGTATGAAAGTGATACAACTTTGTTTTTTCCTATTTCCATGAATAATATATGTTTTGATTTAAAAAAAGTTACTTATGCAAAAATTGTGCTATTTTTTAGTTTTTATTATTTTATAACCAATAGCTG
This sequence comes from Bacteroidales bacterium, assembly GCA_041669105.1. Classification (GTDB taxonomy): domain Bacteria; phylum Bacteroidota; class Bacteroidia; order Bacteroidales; family UBA932; genus Bact-08. The sequence continues at coordinate 2,442 of JBAYBU010000040.1, forward strand.
CTACTATAATTGTTATTATAGGGGTAATAAGATTAAAGAAGCAGTATGGTAAATATGCCAAGGTTGCAACATTCAAAACAGTAGCTTGAGCTACTGCACAGGTATTCCAAGGAACAAGAACAGAGGTTACTGTTGCTGAATCTTGGAGGGTGCGGCTAAGTAAACGGGGTTCATAACCCAGTTTGTCATAAGTTTCTGAGAACATTTTACCAGGCAGCAGTATTGCCATATATTGGTCCGATAAAGTTATGTTAAAGAAAATTGTAGTGGCTACGGTAGAGCTTACTAGGCCTGCTGCGCTCTTTATATAGACTACCATTTTTTCTGTAATAGTCTGAATCATTCCACTTGCCTCCATTACGCCACCAAAGGTTACAACACAAAGTATAATCCACACTGTATTTAACATTCCAGCCATACCACGTGTAGCTGTTAGGTTATTGAGCATAGCGTCTCCTGTCTCTATTGAGACGTTCCCAGAGAGAATTTTCATTGAAGAGAAGAGATAGGTTGCAGCTTTTGAAATATTGGCTGGCGCTATTTGAGCACAAATATCGGGTTGATAAAGACAAGCCACAATGGCACCCAATAGTGCCGAGGAAAAAAGTGTTATGAAAGGAGATACTTTTTTAACTATAAGTGCAATTGTAAATGCGGGCACAAGCAAGAGCCATGGTGATATATTAAATGTTCCCTCGATAATACTAAGTTGATTCTCAATATTAAGAACATTGTTTACAGGAAGAACAAAACCTACTATTGCAAAGAATATCACAGAGAGAATAAACCCGGGAATGGTAGTAATGAGCATATATTTAACATGGACATATAAGTCTACACCTGCAACCGATGCAGAGAGGTTTGTAGTATCTGAAAGGGGAGATATTTTATCTCCAAAATATGCACCCGATATAACAGCACCGGCAAGCCATGGAGCAGGAAACCCTAATATTTGCCCCGCCGATAACATGGCAACTCCTATTGTAGCAACAGTAGTCCATGAACTTCCTGCCGTAACCGAGACCACTCCAGATAAGATAAATGCTACTAATAAAAAGAGAGTAGGAGTAATTATTTGAAGCCCGTAATAGATCATTGCTGGCACAACTCCGCTTATCATCCAAGAGCCAGTTAGAGCTCCAATCATAAGCAATATAAAAATTGCAGGACCTGTTTTTGTGAGGTGATCCATCATACCCGCTTCTAGCTTTTCCCATGGTACTTTTAAATAGGTGAGAGCTATAACAGAAGCCAAAACACTACTAAAAATAAGTGCAATTTGGGAAGGGCCCGATGTAACATCTTCTCCAAATATTTTTACTCCTGCGAATATTATTGTAATAAGCGAAATTACAGGGATTAAGGAGATTAAGAGTTTAGGTTTCTTCATAGTTGTTGTTTATATGCCACTAAAGTTTACAGATTCAAATGCAAGTGTAGGTATGAGCCATCTACTGGTGCCTCTCGGGTCGGTTCCAGCAGCAATAAAGTTGTTCCAAAGAGTTATTAAGTTGCCGGTAATATTCATCTCCTTAACAGGATAGAGTATTGTCCCATTCTCAAAATAAAACCCTTGTACACCAAAAGAGTAATCTCCTGTAGAGCTATTACTATTCCCACCATTAAATCCTGTTACAAGAATACCATTGCCACACTCTTTCAATATTTGATCTAGATTTTTTTTAGGAATATCTTGATTGTATGAGGAGGCATACTTACATGTGAGCACCGATGGCCCTTCTATGGTTACAGGTATTTTAAGTTTTTTTGAAAAATAGGTATTTATAAAATAGGTATTAACTATACCGTTTTCAATTATTTTTATAGGTTTAGTTGCAATCCCTTCTCCATCAAAGTAACGAGAGCCAAATACCCCTTTGAGGTGTGGTGTGTCATATAGTTGGAAAGTCTCTTGAAAAACTCTTTTCCCTAATTTTCCTTTTAAAAAAGAGTTGTTTTGCTGTATTGCAGCTCCATTTAGAGCGCTTATTATTGGAGCTACAACTCTGCTACAGATAGTATTTTCAATTACCATGTTGTATTTTCCAGATTTTGGCTTTCTGGAACTAACCATAGCTATAGCTCTATTAAAAGCTTCTTTACCAACTCCTTTTTTCAAAAGGGAATCAAAGAAAAGTGAATTTTCATACCACCACCCTTCGGGTTTGGTGTCACCTTCTCCTTTTACAGAACATTCACAGCTTAGAGAAAATGATGTTTGTTTATTTTCTCCTTCAAACCCTTGTGAATCTACAACGTAAATATAGTCGTCTACCTCTCCGTATTCACTATTTACAGATATTATACGGCTATCGTTATTATATATTTCTGATGCACATTCAAAAGCTATCTTAGCCTTCTCTACAGGATCTAGACTTTCTATCCTTTTATCATACTGCTCAAGATCTTGATTCTTGCCAGAGTAGTAAAGGCTTTTATTGGGTAAGGAGCGGAAGCTGTCTGGCGAGAGCAATAGTGTTGCCTCCGAAGCTCTCTTTATAAATTTTTCTAGCTCTTTTTCTTCAATTCTATTTGTAGAGAAAGAACCATATTTACCTTGATTAAATAGTTGAATATAGAGTGAAGAACCTTTAGCTTGTTGTATACGATCCATCTTATTGTTCCTTACACTGTAGGAGCTTTGGGTGTTCGCACTAAAAATGACTCTGGCTTGGTTACTCCCCTGTTTAAGTGCAATTTCTAGCGCTTTAAAAGCGATCTTCTTCTCTTTAGATTTCATTTTAATAATCTCCTCCAACCGTTAACTTATTGACCAATACAGATGGCATCCCACAAGAGACAGGGCAAAATTGCTCTTTGCCACAGACCCATGTAGAGTTATCTATAAGGATGTTAGATGCTACCGCTGTAATATCGGCTAGCGCTTCGGGCCCATTTCCTATGATATTTATATCTTTTATTGGCCTGGTTAGCTTTCCGTTTTCTATTAGATAGCCCGATTTTACAAAGAATGTAAAATCCCCAGCACCAATCTGAACTTGACCGTTACTAAAGTTTTGAGCGAATATTCCTTTTTTTATAGAGGCGATAATATCTTCTTCTGAGCTTTTACCATTTTCCATATAAGTAGCTCTCATTCTAGGCAGAGGCATAAATCTGAAAGACTCTCTTCTCCCATTGCCTGTAGGAGCTGTATTGTAGTATTTTGCGCTTATCCTATCGTGTAAATAGGAGTTTAGGATTCCCTCTTTAACCATATAGGTTTTTTGCCCTAATACCCCCTCATCGTCTATATTAATGGAGCCTCTGTTAAAAGGAATTGTCCCATCATCTACAACAGAGATCTCGTTAGAGCAAATTTTCTTACCCATTTTATTAGAAAAAATTGAGGTGTTCATTCTATTAAAATCGGCTTCGAAGGCGTGTCCTATAGCTTCGTGCAGTAGTATGCCAGAGCTACCAGCGGCCATTACCACTGGCATCTCTCCCCCTTTAGGTCTTACTGCATCAAAAAGAAAAGCTGTTTTGGCTACAACCTCACGTGAGATCTCTTTGATAAGGTCATTTGTAAGAAACTCAAATCCACCTCTAAAGCTTCGTGAAAGAGTGTTATTTTCTACCTTGCCGTTACTCTCCATAATGCAAGTTACAACAACAGAAAACATAGGCCTTGTATCACTTGCAAGAACACCCTCGGAGTTATAGAAAAGCATCTCTGAATTAGAGTCAGAGATTCTAGCCATTACTTTATTTACTCTTTTGTCTGCAGTAAAAATAGAGTCATTTAACTGTTGTAAAAAGGGAGTCTTAGATGATATTTCTATCTCTTCCCAGTTCTGTTTAACAGGGTAATAGCCTTTCCCTATTATTGATAAGGGGGTTAAATTTATATTTGCAGAGTTATAACTGCTGCTATTTTCTGATGCTATCATAGATGCAGCTTTTGCAGCTTTTATCATCTCTTGTAGTGTGGTTATTTCTGTATAGGCATAACCAGTTCTATCGCCAGAGAGTACTCTCACACCCATTCCATAGTCTATATGGCTGCCGGTAGAATTTACCTCTCCATCGCGTAACGATAACTCGTTTGCTGTGCTATATTCAAAATAGAGATCGGCATAATCTCCGCCTTTACTAAGTGCAACTTCTATGATTTGTTTGAGATTATCCTGGGTTACACCAAATAGGGCCATTTTGATTTGGGTCTCTGTCATTTTTTAAATTTGTGCAAAGTAACCGAAAAATGGCTGATTTAGCAAACAGCAAGTGAAATAAAAAAGCACTCTATAATAGATAGAGTGCTGTAAATTATAAGTTTAATTTTGAGCGGTAAATGAGTTTCGAACTCACGACCTTGGGCTTGGGAAGCCCACGCTCTACCAACTGAGCTACTACCGCAATAGAGTACAAATTTAGTAAATTTCTTTTACTAGCAACAAAGCATCCGCTTTTTCTCCTGCTTTGGTTGCTTTTATTTTAAAGTTAAACTTACCATCTCTTTTTTGAATAATAATTGCCTCCTTAGTCCAAACGTTTACATCTGTTGGAAAAACCTTTGCTGCAGGGCCCACTTGCCATTTGTATAGGGTGTATCTCCCTCTTGGTAAGTTATTTACTGTGTATTTTAATTTTGCTCCCTCTTTTTGTGCTATTAGATATGATTTTCCAAAAAAGATGCTATCATTCACTTCACTTTTCAACCACTTTCTTGGAATTTTTTCTTCTGTAGGGTCAATTAATATGCGATTAGACTTATCCAAATCTAATAGATCACTAACAGCGTAGAGAGAAGAGGTGGCAAGTTCACTTAAGTTTTCTATTGATACCCATGGTCCCTCTCTGTCTTGATTGTAGTAGGTGTATGGAGTTTCAAAGGTTATTGCAATTGTCTTCTCGGCAAATTTATCCCAAACCCAACCCTCTGGATACCTTGGTGCCATGTCAGAAAAAAGTTGATCTTGAGCTCTGTAGTAAGGTGAGTAGTTAATTGTAAGTGCCGATAGTAATAATTGTTTTCTAAGGACCTCTTCTGTTGTAGATTCTGCGGAATGAATCCAGTAGGTTATTGAGCTTGAAATTTGTGAGTGCATGTTTAGGAGTAAATTTACAGGGGAGTCTCTAGTTACTTTTTCAAAAGCACCCTTAAGAGCTTTCACCTCTGGCATTGTGAGTGAGTCTGGTCTGTTCCAGTTTATCTCAATATTTACACCTGTAGAGCTAGAGCGGGAAAAACCACCTTTAACACCATCGGGATTTATGATTGGTACTAAATAGAAAATTGTGTTTTTTCTAAGTTCTCTGGCAAAAGGGGAGTCAGCCATAATTTGATCTATCATTGCCTCTAGATGCCAACTTGCCGGAGCTTCGCTAGGATGGGAACGCCCGTGAATCCAAACTTTTTTCTTTAGGTTATCGTTAATAGAGTTATCTGTAACTGTTAACATCTCCATTGGCAGCCCTAAAGAGCTGTGTCCGATTATTTCGTTAGTAACAAAAGGATTTGATTTCCACTCTTCCATTTTTGTTAATAACCTAGAATATCTATATGGGATAAAGTGAGCTATGTAAACTGTGTCTTGAGTGAAGATTTTATTTACTGAGCCTTTAAATATGTTCTCTACGGGCTCAAATCTCTGGTAATTAATACCGTCATAAGAGTAAAATGGACGGATAGTTTCTGAGTTTTTTATATTCAAAAATATCTGTTTCCCTTTTACCCCCTCCATACAGAAATGGTACCATCTAGCACTTGGTTTTAGAGTTGTATCTACAGGGTTTAGTGGGTCAAATCTTGATTGGATCTCGTATGATAGAGTTAGAATTGAATCTTCTGCTGTTCTATAAATCCATGTTGAGTCTATTAGGTTGTAACTCCCTATACTCCCAGAGTCGAAATTTGTAGAAAATTTTACCTGTGA
>JBAYBU010000041.1:0-8308 GCA_041669105.1 Bacteroidales bacterium
TACCACATTGGTTACCTTTGGGGGTGCCATATTCGCCTCTTTTCCATTATATTACTCTACAAGTTTTGGTGGAGCATACTGGCTGTGGATGGCTATTTTATTTCTATTTATAGTGCAAGCTGTCTCATTTGAATATAGAGGTAAGGCAGGTAATCTACTAGGTAGCCGTACTTACGAAATATTCCTATTTATGAATGGCTTTTTTGGCACTCTCCTGCTTGGAGTTGCTGTTGGTACTTTTTTTACCGGAGGCTCTTTTGTAATGGACAAAATGAGTATTACAGATATAAGTAATCCTACCATCTCTTACTGGACAAATGGATGGCATGGACTAGAGTTAATAACAGTTCCTTTTAACTTGCTTATGGGAATTGTTGTCTATCTAGCCGCCAGGACGTTGGGGCTTCTTTATGTAATTAGACAGATCGAATCAGAGACCCTTGTTCCCAAAGCAAAATTACAGCTCAAAATTACTGGTATTGCATTTATTCTGGGATTCGTAGGGCTGCTTGTAGCGTTATTTTCAATGACTGGCCACTCTGTAAATGTAGAAAACGGAATTATTTCTCCTGTTAAATACAAATACTTCTTTAACATGACACAATTAATATGGCCAGCTGCTATGCTTCTTGTAGGGGTAGTGTTGGTTATATCTGGGATTGGGAATGCTATTTTTTCAAAAGGGAGGTATAGTTTTTTCCTAACCGGTGGCGGAGTAGTCCTTGCTGTTTGGAGCATTTTAATTTGCGCAGCCTTTAACGATACTGCTTTTTTTGTTTCAAATGTAAATATACAGCAATCGTTAACACTCTATAACAGCTCTTCCAGTGAATTTACATTAAAAGTAATGGCCTATGTCTCTCTTTTTATACCTATTGTAATTGCCTATATAGCTTATGTATGGAGAGCGCTTAGCAGAACAAAAACTAGTGAAAAAGAGTTAAACAGCAAAGACAGCCATAAATATTAAATTCCCGACTTTTACTCTTTTGCTGCACCTGTGATAACAACTCCTTTTTCGTAATCAAACTGACTACCAGCAGTGCTGTGAGGTATTGTATATACAAGCAGAGTAACTGCTGCTGCTATCGTATACAAGAATTTCCTCTTCTTTTTCTTATTTAAAAACCAAGCAGTAAGCCATATTAAAAATGCAAAGAGAGTTTTTGTATCTGTGAGATCTTGGCCAAAAGGCCAGCCAGTCCAATATGCACCAAAGGCAGCTTTTTGTACAAGTGGTCCAAAAACTAATCCTCCAACACCCAATGCTATAAGAGTAATAATAGCATATTTGCCTATTTTCGAAATGTTAAAAAAGGCTGCAATGCCAGCAAAGTTAGAAAAAAGCATTGCTGCAAACATTAGAATAATATGAGGAATCAAAATTCTTGAAGAGACTGGGGCTTTAAATCTTAATATAATTCCACTCTCTTTTTGAAGCATGATCTCTTTACAATCTTTAATAAGTAGTGGATAGTAGATAATTTTACCTGCAGGTGGCTGAGAAGGCATCTCTAAATAGTATGCTCCCTCTTTATATAGAGCTTTAATAGTTTTTAAGGAGTCTTCTCTGGGATACCTTTTGTACATAACAAGTAGAGAGATATCACTTTTAGCAGGCTCTAACTTAACTTTTAATTCAGAAGTAACTTCGCTACTATTTATCTCATTTAGACTCACTAAGGTTTCTAAACTTCTAGGGAAACTAGCTTTGTAATTCTCTCCACCTAGAGAGAATGTAACCTTTAGCGGGTTGGTGGGTCCGGTTACTCTTTGATAAATAACAGCGCTCAACGTTATTAAGGCGGCGGCAAACCAAATAAAGAATTTCTTCATTTTAAAAACATATAAATTAAAGATTAACAACTTTAATAAGTTCTGTTTGTTCTCTAATAATAACAATTTGGATCTTCTGATCTTTTTTGAAATAGGCTAAAGAAGCCATATAATCATATATATTATTAATCTTTTTACTCCCTATCATTATTATTAAATCTCCCTCCTTTAAACCTGCATTATATGCAGGCCTCCCTTGAGCTACAGGGCCAATTTTAAATCCATCGCCTTTTTCATAAGTAAAATCGGGAATCAAGCCCAAAGTAACCTTGAGGTTTGATTTATCATGGGAAGATACTTGCTGTTCTACATAATTATATAGAGGAGTAAAAGATGATGAGTTTACTGATTTCACAATACTAACTACGTAGTCTGTTACAGATTTTAGCCCCTCAAAATTGATAAAAGAGATGTTGTCGGCCGAGGTATGATACTGTTTATGTACTCCCGTTGTAAAATAGAGTACTGGCACTTTCTTAGAGTAAAAAGAGGAGTGATCAGAGGGTCCCATTCCCTCTCTTGTAATTATTAGGTCGAAACCATCTCTCTTGTTTGATTCAGCAAGTAAACTGTCTGCACCATGGAATGTCCCAGCACCTCCTGCCTGTAACTTATTGTCTTTAAGACGACCCACCATATCAAGATTGATCATTAATGTAGGCAATCTGTTTAATTTCATGAGAGAATCAGCCAAAATAGAAGAGCCTACAAGCCCTCTCTCTTCTGCGCCAAAAGCAGAGATAGCTATATCGTATCCATAACTTTTTTGATTGTTAATCTCATTTAAATCCAAATTTAACAATCGGCCTATTTCAAGGATAGCCGAGACTCCGCTTGCGTTGTCGTCTGCTCCTGGGTGAATTTTATTAGAATCGGGCTCCATGCTACCGCTATCTTTTCCTCCCATCCCTAGATGGTCGTAATGAGCACCCGCCATAATATACTTACCTTTTTTGCTTGGAGTTACTCCTGCAATATTATAGGTTCTGGCAAGAACTGGTTGGGTGTTACTATTAATTTCACAAAGGAGAGAGATGTTCTTTGTTAGATAGTTTGCATATTTAGTAGAGATCATAATAATAGGAATTGCACTTTGCGAACCTTTTAAATTGGTGTAGGGTACAAATGAGGTCTCGTCATAAAACAGAACAGCACTAAATCCTTTTTCAATTAATGGGGTTATCTTAAAATTAATAGAGTCCTTTGGTGAGCGAATGAGAATAATTTTATCCTTTGCATAAGCAATAGATGTGTCCAAAGAGATTTGCCCTTTTAAATGGAGAGTGGGTGATAGAGGCGAAATTGAATAATCCTTATCTACAATTAACTCCCTATTATTGATTTTAACATAAGAGTCACTCATTGAATGTCTATAAAGGGTTAAGTTAAATGGAATAACAAAAGAGTCTCCAATTAACGGTACTAGCCCTATCTCTTCCATTTTGGCAGCTATATAATACGCTGCTAAAGAATCTTCTACAGTACCAGGAAATCTACCTTTTAATGAGTCAGAAGCTAAAAATTCAACACTCTCTTTTAAAAAAACAGTATTGGAACTTCTTTCCTGCGCACTAATATGTACGTTAGAAAAAAATAAAATAAATAGTAAAAAAAGAGAGAAAATAAAGGTTTCTGTTTTAAATTTAATCATCTATTGAGCTGCCTTAAGAGTATTTTTTAATAGGGAGGTAATAGTCATAGGCCCCACTCCACCAGGAACAGGAGTAATATAGGAACATTTAGGAGCTACCTCGTCAAACATAACATCGCCATAGAGTTTAAATCCCGATTTTGTGTGAGCCGATTTAACCCTAGAGATACCCACATCTATAACCACTGCTCCCTCTTTAACCATATCGCCTGTAATAAATTGGGGGACGCCGATTGCTGCAATTATAATATCGGCCATAAGTGTTATTTTTTTTAGGTTTTTGGTTTTGCTATGACATAGAGTTACAGTACAATCTCCTGGTACAGTTTTTTGAGACAATAGATTTGCCATAGGCCTTCCTACAATATTACTTCTACCTATTATAACACAATGTTTGCCCAAAGTCTCAATGTTGTATTGTTCAAATAATTCAAGAATACCAGCAGGAGTAGCAGAGACAAAACAAGGTAACCCAAGAAGCATCTTGCCAATATTTATAGGGTGAAAACCATCTACATCTTTTGCAGGATTAATAGATTCTATAACTTCTTGTTCATTTATCTGCTTAGGTAAAGGTAGTTGAACAATTAAGCCATCTATAGCAGGATTGTTATTTATCGCGTCTATACAAAGTGATAGTTCTTCTTGAGATATACTATCGGGAAATCTATAAAGTGTAGATTCAAAACCAACCTCTTTACAAGCTTTCTCCTTATGTCCTATGTAAATTTTAGAGGCACTGTCGTCTCCAACTAAAATTGCTGCAAGATGAGGTATTTTCCCGCCATCTTTTACAATGCTCTTTACCTTAATGGCTATCTCTTTCTTAATAGCTTGAGCAGTAGCTTTTCCATCAAGTATTTTCATATAGTCTATTTTTATTGAAATTATTTTACGCGAAAAATATTAGCTACTATCTTCTACCAAGTGCTCCCATTGCCCTCATGGCTTTACCAGCACCACCGCCGGCCACATTTTTCATCATCTTTCTAGTATCGTCAAACTGTTTTATCAACCTATTAATTTCTGCAATCGAAGTGCCACTACCCTCGGCAATTCTCTTTCTTCTACTACCATTTAATATCGATGGATTCTCTCTCTCTTCTAATGTCATAGATTGGATTATAGCCTCAATGCTTTTAAAAGCAGAATTATCCATCTCTATATCTTTAAGTGCCTTTCCCATACCAGGTATCATAGATGCCAAATCTTTAATGTTGCCCATCTTTTTAATTTGCTGAATTTGGCTATAAAAATCGGTAAGTGTAAATTGATTTTTGGCAAGTTTTTTATGCAACTTACGAGCTTCCTCTTCGTTAAATTGCTCTTGAGCCTTCTCTACCAAAGAGACCACGTCTCCCATCCCAAGAATTCTATCGGCTATCCTCTTTGGATGAAACACATCCAGAGCGTCCATTTTTTCTCCTGCCGAAACAAACTTAATAGGCTTGTTCACAACAGCTCGTATAGAAAGAGCAGCTCCTCCTCTAGTATCGCCATCTAACTTTGTAAGAACTACGCCATCAAAATCCAATTTTTCATTGAAAACTCTTGCTGTCTCTACCGCATCTTGGCCAGTCATAGAGTCCACCACAAAAAGGATCTCAGAAGGATCAACAGCATTTTTAACTGCCGAGATCTCTTTCATCATCTGCTCATCTATAGCCAACCGGCCTGCAGTATCAATAATAACAAGAGAGTATCCCTCCTGTTTTGCTTTTGCTACTGCATTTTTTGCAATTTTAACAGGATCTTTTACCCCCTCTTCGTGATAAACAAACACCTCAGTTTGTTCGCCCAAAACCTTTAACTGCTCAATTGCGGCAGGGCGATAAACGTCGCAAGCCACTAACATTGGCTTTAACCCCCTTTTGGTTCTGCTATTGAGGGCTAGCTTTCCACTAAAAGTGGTTTTTCCCGAACCTTGCAAACCAGCCACCAAAACTATTCCAGGATTTCCTTTAATATTTATATCAGAAGCTTCACTACCCATAAGTTTTGTGAGCTCTTCATGAACAATTTTAGTCATCATTTGCCCAGGACGAACAGCTTTTAAAACATTTTGCCCTAACGCCTTTTCTTTAACATCGTCGCAAAAACTCTTTGCAATTTTATAACTCACGTCGGCATCTAAAAGTGCCTTTCTGATCTCTTTTAATGTTTCAGCAACATTTATCTCAGTAATTCTTCCCTCTCCTTTAAGTAATTTAAAAGAGCTCTCTAATCTATCAATTAAGTTTTCAAACATTTTTTAAAAATTAAACCGCAAATTTAGTTATTTTGAATAAAAGACCTTAAAATTTCTCTGCCATCTTCATTCACAACTGCTTCTAAATGATACCTCACCAACTCTGAATGGAACAAAAACGGATCTCTTAAGAAAACATAAGAGCCATCCCAAGAGTAAATTTTTGCCATAGCAGAAGTAAAGAACAGAGTAATAAGCTCTATGTTCAAACCTGGCCTATAAAGTTTTTCACTTACTCCTCTCTCCAAGTTTTCTTTTATGATTTTAGAGTAAAAACTCATTCTATTTGTGTGATCAAGAACCTTTAAATCGGGTAATAATTTTGAAGAGTCACTAAGCAGTAACGGGCCTATATTCTCAAGGGTTTTATTCATCATCCCGCTAGAGTGATACAACGCCTCGATTGCATTTCTCCCCTGATTCAAAGAGATGTTTATTTTAAATTCTATATCTTCAATTACATGCTGCATCACCGTTCTCATAAGCTCTTCTTTACTATTGAAGTTATTGTATAACGTTTTCTTTGTCAACTTCAAATCAAATGCAATTTCTTCCATAGTAAGCTGCAGCCCTTTTTTACGAAAAAGCTCATACACATTGGTCACATAACGCTCTTTAGAACTAACTCTTGCCATATCATTAAAATTAAAGTTATTCTGAATAATATTCTGGTGCAAGATCTTTCTGATTATACCTCATAGCCATAACTTGCCCGTATGCACCAGCCGATCTAATGGCCATAATATTACCTCTTTCTGTTAGAGGCAAAAGAACGTTTTCTCCAAAACTATCACTTGATTCACATATCGGGCCAACTACATCATAACTCATAGGATTACCATTAGAAGTTAGGTTTTGAACTTTATGAGAGGCCTCATATAGAGCTGGACGAATAAGATCATTCATACCTGCATCTAGTATTGCAAATTTACGTCCCTTCCCAATTTTAACATAAAGAACTCTTGATATTAGAGAGCCACATTGACCTACAATTGCTCTACCAGGCTCAAAATGAATAACCTGGCCAGGTTCTCTATTTAGATTCTTATTGATAATAGAAAAATAGGAAACAAAATCGGGGATAGGATTAGCAACGGGATCGCTATAATCAATACCAAGCCCTCCTCCAAGATTAATGTTATGTACATACATGCCTTTATCTTTAAAAGTAGCTACAATCTCATTAACCTTTATTGCAAGCATCTCAAAAACACTATAATCTGTTATTTGTGAGCCCACATGGAAATGAAGTCCAGCAAAATTAACGTTATTGCATTTTTTAAGAGTCTCTATAACTTGATCGAACATCCAGTAACTTATACCAAACTTATTTTGAGAGGTCCCAGTTGTAATATATTTATGAGTATGAGCATCTACCTCTGGATTGATTCTCAAAGATACCGATGCTATTTTCCCCATTCTTGCGGCAATCTCATTTATCACCTCTATCTCTGGAATAGACTCACAATTAAATGAGAATATATCTCCTTCTAATGCTGTAACTATCTCTTTATCGGATTTTCCAACACCAGCATATACTACTTTATTAGCGTCAAATCCCGATTTGAGAGCAAGAGAGACCTCGTTACCACTAACACAATCGGCACCAAGTCCATAACTTTTAATTAACTCCAAAATCTTGTCGTTGGCATTTGCTTTAAAAGCATAATGAGCTAAATAGTCATACTTCTTAAGTTCTTTTGTATAGATATCCAGAGTCTTTTTCAAAAGCTGCATATCATAATAGTAAAAAGGAGTTTCAAGAGTGCCAAACCACTCTATGGTTTTTAGATCGAACATATAAAAAAGCTTAAAGTGTAATTATACATGGTAAAATAATAAGTGCGAAAATAGTAAAAATCTTGTTCTTAATTTAAAATATCTATCTTTGCAAATATAATAATGTAATTGAAAAGAAACCCATAGTAGTATGAAACTAACAAAAAAAGAGCTGCTTAAAAATACTATTAAGCATATAGACATTACAGCATTTGATTCTTCTTATATTATTGACTCAATGCGTAATATGTCATTCGCATCCAGAGAAACAGCTGCAGCGGCAGATATTCTACAATTGATGATTAATGATAAAGAATCTACCAACTGGCTTATCCTTGCAGGAAGCACTTCGGCTGGTGGATGCATGCAAGCCTATGTAGATATGGTACGCTTTAAAATGACCGATGCAGTAGTTGCTACTGGAGCATCCATTATTGATATGGACTTCTTTGAAGCACTTGGTTATAAGCATTATAAAGGCTCTCAATTTATTGATGACACACAACTTAGAGAGAACTATGTAGACCGCATCTACGATACGTTTATAGACGAAGAGGAGCTGCAACATGCCGATGCCACCATAAAATTAATTGCAGACTCTTTAGAGCCTCGCCCCTACTCATCTAGAGAATTTATTCACGAGATAGGAAAGTGGTTAACTAAAAACTCTGTTAAAAAAGACTCTCTTATTCAAGTAGCTTATGAAAACAATGTCCCAATATTTGTTCCCGCCTTTAGTGATTGTAGTGCTGGCTTTGGCTTGGTGATGCATCAAATAGAGAAAATGAAAGAGA
>JBAYBU010000042.1:0-8237 GCA_041669105.1 Bacteroidales bacterium
AAAAGAATCTATCTCCCGATCTCCAACTATATCCATAATTCCGAGAGATAAGATTTCTTGTAAATTCTGGCCGACTTTGATAGTTGTATGCAATATTAATATCGGTCCTTGGTACATTTGTCTTGAACAGGGAGTCTGGCAAGAGTAAAAAACTAGGGATAGAGAGACCTGCCGAGACACCCAACTCTGTAGAGCGAATGGGGTCGTTTAACTTAAATTGAAAGTTTCCCATAACTCCCAATGTAAACCATTCTCCTCCCTTAAAGAGGTTTTTATGATAGTAAGAGATTGCAGGAGAGATACCAAGTAATTTATTGGAGTTGCTAGAAGCTTCTAGATTAAGTTTGTATCCTTGGTTTTTAGAAGGAGTTAGCCTTATAATACAATCTACTTCGTTATTAATTTTAGATGAATCTGCAACCACTTCGTCAAACTGTATATTTACTCCAGAGAAATATCTTAGAGAGACATATCTACTATAAGTATTGTTTGCCTGCTTTTCGTTATATAGCTGCCCCGGTTTTAAAGTGTTCATTTTGGCAAGCACCCGAGGCCTAATTGTACGAGTCCCTCTATGATAAATATTAATCTCTTTAGTTTTAATAGTGTCGTACATACCCAAAATCTTTTCTGAACTTATCATAGGGTCATAGTCAGAGAAAAGAGAGATATTCCTTATTCTGTATAATTGATGTTTTCTTGCATCTTTTGGAGTTTCACTTCTTGTGTAATCTTCTAATTTTACTAGAAGTTGAGCAGTTCCATCCCGTTTAAGAGTATCGGCCTCAAATAAAAGATAATTTTTAGAAAAATTGTAATACCCTCTTTCTCTTAAAATAGTTGCAATACGTTCACTCTCTTTGTCTAAAACCTGCTCTGATAGTCTTGAGCCAGTCTTGAAAAGAGAGGCCGATAAATTATTCATTACAATGCGCTCAATTGCAGTATCTTTTATTGAATAGTAAATATCATCTATAATATACGAGTCTCCTGCTTCAATTGAGTAGTAGACTTTGCTCTTTTTATTTTTTGTAATTACTGTGTCCTTAACAGTAGAGTGGTAATATCCAATAGAGTTTAAATGATTTACCAAATTTAGATTGCTTCTATCTATTAGTAAAGTGTCTAGTATTACAGGTTTCTGCCCTACTTTTTTAACAAACCTATCCCACCCATTATCTTTACCATTACTCCAATTATAGATAACAGCAAAAGGATTCCAGCCAAACAGAAAGGAGCCACTTGGTTGCTGTCTTATATATTGATTTAATTTACTTGGGTTGATAGATTTATTGTTAACTACTTTAATACTGTTCTCTCTAAGAACACTCTCTCCCTCAGGAACAATCCTCACTGTACTACAAGAGTATAAAGAGAGTGTGAAGAGCAACAATAAAAAAGTATAAGCTGGAAAGAATCTACTCATAAAGGGATATTTTAAACAAAATTAACAATTATATTGAATACTTTTTCTTCAAGAAATAAAAAAAGATATCTTTGCAAGACTATTACAATCGGGCTTAGTTACATTATGCCTTTTATACAAATCTAACTCACTTACATATACAGTTATGAAGAATAAGTACATAGATCTCATTGAACAATCATTTGACTTCCCACAAGACGAGTTTAGGGTAGAAGATGGAGAACTCTATTTTCACAATATACCTATGGTAGACATTATTGAGCAGTATGGGACTCCTCTAAAAATAACCTACTTACCTAAGATCTCTTCTCAAATTCAAAGAGCAAAGAGGATGTTTAATGTAGCAATGGCTAAGGTAGATTACGATGCCGACTATCACTATTGCTACTGTACAAAGAGCTCTCACTTCTCTTTTGTTATAGAAGAGGCGCTTAAAAATGATATACATATTGAGACCTCATCTGCCTTTGACCTTAATATTATAGAGTCTATGCACCTTAAAGGTATTGTAAATAAAGATCTCTATATAATTTGTAATGGCTTTAAAAAGGAGATGTATATAGAAAACATCACAAATTTAATTAACGATGGTTGGTCTAATGTGATTCCGGTGCTAGATAATATGCAAGAGTTTGATCAATTAGACCTATCTATTAATAAACCTACAAATATTGGTATTAGAATCGCAGCAGAAGAGGAGCCTAAATTTGAATTTTACACATCTCGTCTTGGGATAAGGTATAGCGATATAGTCCCTTTTTATGAGGAGAAGATAAAACAGAATAGTAAATTTTCGCTTAAAATGCTCCATTTTTTTATTAACACAGGTATAAGAGATAATGCATATTATTGGAATGAGCTCTCTAAATGCGTAGATGTATATTGTGAACTTAAAGCTATTTGCCCCGAGCTTGATTCTCTAAATATTGGTGGTGGGCTCCCTATAAAAAACTCGCTCGCTTTTGACTATGAATATGAATATATGATAGAAGAGGTAATATCTCAAATAAAAAGTATTTGTGTCCAAAGGAATACTCCTGAGCCCCATATATTTACAGAGTTTGGGAGCTTTACTGTTGGTGAGAGCGGCGCAGTAGTATACCAGGTTTTAGACCAAAAACAACAGAATGACAGAGAGAGATGGTATATGGTAGATAGCTCTTTTATGACCACCCTACCCGATACTTGGGGCATTAAGCAGAGATTTATTCTATTACCTATAAATAAATGGCAGAGCGAATATCAAAGGGTCTTTTTAGGTGGGCTCACTTGCGACAGTCAAGATTACTATAATGCAGAGGCACATGCTAATGCTATATTTCTTCCTAAAATAAATGGAGAAGACGATCCTCTCTATATAGGCTTCTTCCATACTGGGGCATATCAAGAGTCTGTTGGTGGCTTCGGTGGAATCCAACACTGTTTACAACCTGCTCCCAAACATATCACAATAGATGTAGATGAAAATGGTGAGTACTTTACTCGGCTTTTTAGTAAGGAGCAAACCTATAAATCTATGCTCAAAATACTTGGTTACTAATGACCCCATCTAAAGCAGATATTAAACTTATTAGGTCTCTAGATAAAAAAAAATCTAGAGATCTAAATGGGTTATTTATAATTGAGGGAGAGAAACTACTAGAGGAGGCCCTAGGTGCAGGTATAGAAGTTTTAAAAGTTTTTAGAAGGGACAATATTGGGCCAGAACTTATGGCTAGAATCTCTTTGCTCTCTTCTCCCTCTCCATTAGTGGCTATTGCAAGGATACCATTTGAAAAACCATTTGAACTGCCCCAGCAAGACCATCTTTATTTGGCTTTAGAGTCAATAAATGATCCAGGTAATATGGGTACAATTATTAGGATGGCAGAGTGGTTTGGAGTAAAAACAGTTTACTGTTCGCCCAACTGTGTAGATCTTTATAATCCCAAAGTAGTGCAATCTACAATGGGATCTCTTTTTAGAGTTCAAGTGTCTTATATTGAATTGAATGAACTTGTTGTGATGGCCAAAAAAACTACTCCTATCTATGGGACTTTTATGGTTGGCAAAAATATATATCACTCAACTCTTCCTAAAGGTGCTCTTGTTGTAATGGGTAACGAATCTCATGGGATCTCTCCCGGTTTAGAGGCGGTAATTTCTAATAGACTACATATCCCCTCTTTTTCTGAAAAGACTAACAGTATAGAGTCATTGAATGTTGCTGTAGCTGCTTCTATAGTTTGTTCGGAGTTTAAACGCTCCTCTGCCTTAAAATCTCAAATAGTATAACAGAGGCTGCTGCCGATACGTTAAGAGAACTTATCTGCCCAGCCATTGGAATTCTAACATGGTGGTCTGATAGTTCTAACGCCGATCTTGAGACTCCTCTATCTTCGGATCCCAAGATTATAGCTGTTGGGACTTTAAAGTTTGCTTGGTATATTGTAGATTCGGCTCTCTCTGTAGAGGAGAATATTGTATATCCACCTGCTTTCAAAAAGAAAATCGCCTCTCTAACATTAGAAACTTTACATACAGGAATTCTCAAAAGTGCCCCTGCCGATGTTTTAATAGAATCGGCATTTACACTTGCGCTCCCTTTGGCAGGAAGGATAATACCGTGGGCACCGGCACATTCGGCCGAACGAGCAATTGCTCCAAAGTTTCTAACATCGCTTATCCCATCTAATATTAAAACAAGAGGTAAAGTATCTCTCTCTTTTTCTGATATGGTAAATTTATCTAGAGTTACATACTCTATCTGGGGTAAAAATGCAATAACGCCTTGGTGGTTTGCTTTGGTTAATCTATTTAGTCTCTCTTGTGGAGCAAACTGAACCTGTATTCCCTTATCTCTTAGTTGATCCAGTAGGACTCTAAATTGAGGCCCTTCCATACCCTGGCGAAACATCACCTTCTCTATATTTTTATCACTCTCTAGTGCCTCTGTAACAGGGTGAATACCAACTATAAAATTCTGTTTTTGCTCCATACTATTTTAAATTAATCGTGTAGCTCCTCCCACTCCTCTAGCTTTTTATCTAATGCCTCTTTTAGCTCTTGGTAGGTGTTTAAAGTGTCGGGTAAAGATACACTATTATGATTGTTCGACAATATTTGCTCTATTTTTTCGATTTTGTTTTCTATATCGGTTATTTTAGATTCGCATTTTTCTATTTTAGTTTTCTTCCTCCTAGCCTCTCGCTCTATCTCTCTTTGCTCTTGGTATGAGAGAGCGGGATCTTCTTTTACTGCTATGTTACTCTCCTTAATAGTAGCTTTATTAACAAAAACATTTTTTTTATGGAGAGATTCTTCTCTCATAGAGGTTGGCTTATCTTTTTTTAATGGAGTTTCTAGCTCATCAAAACTCTCAATGTTTTTACGATAAAGGAAACCGTCTAACCCTCCAAGGTGTTCGATTGCAGCCCCCTCTTTAAACTCATAAAGTTTATGGGCAAGGCCATCTAAAAAATCTCTATCGTGAGATACTATTATGAGTGTCCCTCCATAATTTTTGAGAGCGGTTTTAAGAATATCTTTAGAGATAATATCCATGTGGTTTGTAGGCTCGTCTAACAGTAGTAGATTGCATGGTTTTAAAATAAGTTTAGCCATTGCCAACCTCGCTCGCTCTCCACCGCTTAGCACACTCACCTTTTTATCTACATCGTCTCCTCTAAAAAGAAAAGCACCTAAAATATCTCTTAGCTTTGTTCTCACATCTCCTACTGCAATTTTATCTAAAGTCTCTAGTACAGTGTCATTTTTATCTAATAGATCTTCTTGGTTTTGAGCATAATAGCCAATAGAAACATTGTGACCTTGTGCAATTTTACCAGCAACAGGCAAAAGTTCTTCTGTAACTAGTCTCATAAACGTCGTTTTGCCTTGACCATTCTTACCCACTAGGGCAATTTTATCTCCCCTTTCTACAATAATATTTACATTAGAAAAGATTTTTTTAGGGCCAAAAGCCATTGCCAAATCAGTAGCTTTTACCACAACCTGCCCCGATCTTGGAGCGGGAGGAAATTTAAGATGAAGTGCCGATTTATCATCTTCTTCAATCTCTATTCTATCTATTTTTTCTAACTGTTTTATCCTGGATTGGACCTGATTAGATTTAGTGGGTTTATATCTAAACTTCTCTATAAACTCTTCTGTCTTTTCAATCATTTTTTGCTGATTGTCAAAAGCAGCTTTCTGTTGGGCAAATCTCTCTTTCCTTAACTCTTGGTATTTAGTGTAAGAGACTTTATAGTCATGCATTTTGCCTAGTACAATCTCTACTGTTCTATTGGTTATGCTATCTAAAAACCTCCTGTCATGGGAGATCAAAATTATAGCACCTTTAAAACCTGTAAGATAGCTCTCTAGCCAACGTATAGACTCTATATCAAGATGGTTTGTTGGCTCGTCTAATAAAAGAATATCTGGCTTTCTTAAAAGAACCTTGGCAAGCTCTATACGCATGTTCCATCCTACGCTTAGCTCTGCCCTTTTACGCTCTAGCTCGTCTCTGCCAAACCCTAAACCTAAAATGACCCTCTCGGCCTCGGCTCTAGGATTAGAGGAGGCATAGATAGAGAGTTTATCTGTTATCTCATTCAGTTTTATAAGGAGGTTACGGTAACTGTCACTCTCATAATCATCTCTCTCGTAAATAGCTCTATTTACAGCTGCTAGTTCTTTATCTAATGCTTTTATATGAGAAAAGGCTTGCATGGCCTCGTCTATAACTGTAGAGTTTTTCGTGTACCCCATCTCTTGGGGTAAATACCCAATAGTTAGTTGGGCAGGTCTTTGAATATCGCCCGAAGAGGGAGTTGAAACTCCGGCTACTATTTTTAATAAAGTTGTCTTCCCAGAGCCGTTACGACCTACAAGGCCTATTCGGTCGTTCTCATTGATATGAAAATTAACCTCATCAAAAAGAAGAAAACCACCAAAAGAGACTGATAGGTTATTTATCGATATCACGGCAAATTAGGATACTAAATTCATAAAGTAAATAAAGGGGTGTGCCAACTATAAAGAGAGTAAAAGCGTCTCCACTAGGAGTTATAACGGCAGCAATAATAATTAAAATGGTAAAAGCATGTTTGCGATATTTTTTGAGCATGCTTTTGTTTATTATTCCAAACCTAGAGAGTATGGCGGCCAATGCAGGTAGTTCAAAAACAACTCCCATTATTAGAATAAGCCAAGTAAACATAGAGATATAAGAGTTGAGAGAGATTTGGTTTACAACCCAGTCACTAACTTGGTATGTTCCTAAAAATCTAAGAGTTAAAGGGAATACAAAGAAATAGCCAACTAGTACTCCTATAAAAAAAAGAATAGAGGCAAAACCAAACGCTTTTCTTACGCTCTTTTTCTCTTTCTCGTAGAGTCCAGGGCTTAAAAACCTCCAAAATTGATATAAAATAAATGGAACAGAAAGTATAAAAGCCAATGTTAAAGAGACACTTACATGAGTGAAAAACTGAGCCGAGAGATCAATATTAATAAGTTGTATATTAAAAGATTCTGGAGCCATTGCAGGAATGGAAAGAAGTTTTGCCAAAGATCCAAACCATTTATAGAGAATAAAATCAGAATCTATTGGAGCAAAAATTATTGTCTCAAAAACAAAGTTTTTATTAGGAAATATAATTATCAGCAGTACAAATACAGAAATTGCAGAGCGAAAGAGTACTCCCCTAAGCTCATCTAGGTGATCCCAAAATGTCATCTCTTTGCTCACAATAATTTAATCTATTTTTTTGTTTTTTTTCTCCTCTTCCTTTTCGGTGATATCTGTCACTTTAATTTCGTCTTCTAAACCTTGGACACCGTCTTTAAAGCTTTTGACTCCTTTACCAATACCTTTCATAAGTTCTGGAATTTTTTTGCCACCAAAGAGCAGCAATACAATAAAAGCTATAATAATGATTTCTGCGGCGCCTAACGTTCCAAAAAGTAAAAAATTGCTCATAATATTAATATTTTTAGTTGTGTTTAAAAAATGGTGAAAAAAGGCTTACTATATACTCGGGAGCTCTAGTTGGCTTTCTACTATCAGAATGAATAAAGCCCAAAGTTACAGTTCCTGTGCAAACTACTTCATTTTGAGGTCCAAAAATAGTTGTGTCAATAATAAGCTTTGCTTTTGGCAGCTCCTTTATTTTGCTCTCTATCCGTAATTTATCGCCCTGTTTTGCAGGTGACTTGTAGTTACAAGAGAGATTTACCACCGGCATCATTATCCCTCTTTTTTCTACCTCTCTAATAGGAAGGCCAAGGCTAACTAAAGCATCGTTTCTGCCACACTCAAAATATCTTATATAGTTTGAGTGGTGCACAATTCCCATAAGATCTGTCTCGTAATACCTTACTTCTAAAAAGGTTTGGTGCGTATACATAGTTCTCTCTTAATTCAAATTACTTTGTAAGTTCTTTAATGAGAAGGTTAAGCTTCTCTATTTTTGTGGTGGCATCGGCCCTCTTTTTCTTTTCAATTTCTACTACCTGTTTTGGGGCATTAGCTACAAATTTTTCGTTGGAAAGTTTGCAATTTACAGATTTAAGAAAGCCTTTTAAATGGTTGAGCTCTTCTTGGGCCTTTTTAATCTCCTGAGCGTTATCTATTAACCCTTTTAGTGGAACAAAAAACTCTGTTGTCTCTACCATAAAAGAAGAGCCTGTCTCGTTTTCATCTTTATCGCACAAGTCCCAAATATTGCTAATATTTGCCATTTTAGCAATTGCTGGGTACATATTAGTAGAGAGAGAGCCTTTTAAATACAGTTGTAACTCCTCTTTTGGAGAGATGCCTTTAGAT
>JBAYBU010000043.1:0-8194 GCA_041669105.1 Bacteroidales bacterium
AATAAAGATACAATTTATGTTGTAGATACTTTTTGTGGCACAAATGCAAATACTCGTATGAAAGTACGTTTTATAATGGAAGTTGCATGGCAGGCCCATTTTGTAACCAATATGTTTATCCGTCCTTCTCATTATGAGTTAGAGAACTATGGAGAACCCGATTTTGTCTCTATTAACGCAGCAAAAACCTCTAACCCTAAGTGGAAAGAGCATGGGCTTCATTCCGATGTTTTTGTTCTGTTTAATCTTACAAAGAAGATGCAAATTATTGGTGGAAGCTGGTATGGTGGAGAACTCAAAAAAGGGATCTTCTCTATGATGAATTACTATTTACCTCTTAAAGGTGTAGCTTCTATGCACTGCTCGGCAAACGTAGGAGAAGATGGCGATGTTGCTATATTCTTTGGGTTATCTGGTACTGGCAAAACTACACTTTCTGCCGATCCTAAACGCTATCTAATTGGAGATGACGAGCATGGATGGGATGACGAAGGAATTTTTAATCTAGAAGGTGGTTGCTACGCAAAGACTATTAATCTTAGCCAAAAAAACGAGCCCGATATTTGGAATGCAATAAGGAGAGACTCGCTTCTAGAGAACGTTACTGTTAGAGAAGATGGCTCAATAGACTTTTCTGATGATTCAATAACAGAGAATACTAGGGTCTCTTATCCTATATATTATATAAGTAAAATTGTACTCCCTTCAAAAGCAGGGCATGCAAAGAAAGTTATTTATCTAACTTGTGATGCGTATGGTGTAATTCCTCCTGTCTGAATTTTAGATAAAAATCAAGCGCAATATCACTTCCTTAACGGCTATACATCTAAGATGGCTGGGACCGAAAGAGGGATAACAGACCCTATCCCATCATTTTCTCCTGCTTATGGAGAAGCATTCTTGTCTCTTCATCCAACAGTATATGCAAAACTCCTTACAGATAGAATGGAAGAGAATGGTGCTACTGCCTACTTAGTGAATACTGGTTGGAATGGTACAGGCGAAAGGATTTCTATTAAAAATACTAGAGCAATTATAGATGCTATATTAGATGGTTCAATTAATGAATCTGCCACTAAACATATTCCTATTCTCAATTTAAATATACCAACAACATTGCAAAATGTTTCTGAAGGCATTTTAGATCCAAGAGATACTTATTCAGATGTAAAAGAGTGGGAAAAGAAATCTAAAGCACTAGCAACTAAATATATCGCTAACTTTGAGAAATATTGCGACAACGATGCTGCAAAGGCACTTATAGCTAGTGGACCTCAACTTTAAGCTGATAGACCTAAGCTTTAATCTAGTGGATTTAAATTTTAAATAAGAAAACATTTATGACTCTTCCTTGGAAGACAACATAGATTTAAATCTTCTCCAATACATACCCCTAACTCGCTTAGAGCACCTTTAGTTGCTTCAAAAGCAAGTTCAGGGGTATTATTATTATCACTTAAATGGCATAAAAAAATATTCCTTATCCCTTCGTGGTAAAAATTCTGAACTGCCAAAGATGTTTCGAAATTACTTAGATGCCCTCTCCCACCTCTTATTCTTTCAATGAGAAATTGAGGGTAACTTCCCGAATCTAACATTTTCATATCGTAGTTAGACTCTATAATAATATGGTTAGAAATTTTACAAAAATCAGCCACCCTTGGAGTAAAATGTCCTATGTCTGTAACAAAAGTAAACCTCTCGCCCATAAAGTCAATAAAAAAGCCAAGAGTTTCAGTAGCATCGTGTGGCACCTCAAATGCTGTGATTGAGACTTCTTTAAAGACAAAAGGGATCTCCTTCTCAATTATTTTTTTAAATCTTTTAACTCCACCTCTTGAGTGAGGATGCTTTTCTAGCGATTTAAAGAGAAGCTCGGTAGCAACAACAGGCTTTTTGAATCTTTCCGAGACTGAGAGTAAATGTTTTATATGATCGGAGTGATCGTGTGTGACTATAATAAAATCTATTGATTCAATTGCAATATCGTATTCTAAGAGTCGTTTTTTTATTGTTCTTGCGCCTATTCCGGCATCTATCAAAAAGGAGACCTCTTCATTACCTATATAATAACTATTACCACTACTACCACTAGAGAGACTTATAAACTTGATCATAGCGCTGCTTTCACCTCCGCTACTAAGTTGCTCCCAGGGATGTAAAGAAGAGTCTTAAAACCTACCTTTGAGGCTGATTGCACGTTTGCAGGTGCATCATCAATAAAAAGAGTTTGACTAGGAACCATTTGAGCTTGCTCTATCATACTTATAAAGATTTCTCTACTAGGTTTTGCCATTTTCATTTTATATGAGAGAAACAGTCTGTCAAAACACTCTTCCATCTCTTTGCCTGCTTTTATGAAAAGCTCTTTAGCAAAAGAGATGGCAATAGGGTTTGTGTTGCTTAACATATATAGTTTGTAATTACTCTTTAAAGATAGAAGAAGTTGCATTCTCTCTTGTGGGATATCGTCTAAAAAGGCGCCCAATGCATTGTCAATCTCTCTATCTGTAACTTTATTTTTGAATTGAGGCGACAAACTTTCTCTTATAAAAGTACGGAATCTCTCAGAAGAGATCTCTCCCTTCTCATATTGTAAGAAAAAGCCTTCTTGGACATAATCATTAAGAATTTCGTCAAAATTTTGGAAGCCTATGTTTGAAAAAGCGTTGATACATGAGCCTCTATTTAAAGGTATAATTACACCTCCAAGATCAAACACTATATTTTTAATCATCTATTTAAAATTTATATGGGAATTTATGTATCCCTGTTTCTGTTATAATTGCAGAGATTAACTTTGCTGGTGTTATATCAAAAGCGGGGTTAAAAACCTTTATCCCATCTGGTGCCATTCTTTTTTTATACCACATCTCTGTAACCTCGGCACTCTCTCTCTCTTCAATTACTATTTGGCTACCGCTAGCGCAGTTTGCGTCTATAGTTGTAGAGGGACCAATAATATAATGAGGAATCTTATAATGTGAGGCACATATAGAAAGTGTTTGTGTGCCTATTTTATTGGCAGTATCCCCATTAGTTGCAATTCTATCGCAGCCAGTAATTACGGCATCTATCTTCCCCTGAGACATTAAATGAGCAACCATATTGTCACAAATAAGAGTAAAGTTAACCCCAGCTTTATTTAACTCGTAGGCAGTTAATCGAGCTCCTTGGAGTAGTGGCCTTGTTTCACAAACATATACATTTATATCTATACCTTTCTCTTTTGCTAAATATATAGGAGAGAGTGCTGTACCATATCTAGAAACAGCTAAATGGCCAGCATTGCAATAGGTAAGTACAGTGTCACCTGGCTTTAAAAGCGTTAAAGCATAGTTAGCCATTTTGATATTAGCAGCAATATCTTCTTCTTTAATTTTGAGTGCTTCTTTTAGTAAAAGAGATTTAATTTCCTCAATATTAGAGACAAGACTCTCTTTAACAAGGAAGTCTGTAAGTCTATCTAAAACATTTTTTAAATTAACAGCCGTTGGTCTAAGTGCTATTAGCTCTTTGGTTAATCTCTTAAACTCATATATTAACCCTGCAGTTGTTGTAGTAATAAATTTATTTATAAGAACTGCAGAACCAATCGCAGCAGCTATCCCAATGGCAGGTGCCCCTCTTACCTGTAATTTATTTATTGCATCTTTAAGGAGATCTTCATTGTCTATTGTGATAAAACTCTCCTTCTCTGGTAAAAGAGTTTGATCTAAGATTATCATTGATTGTGTAGAGTCATTATATTGAACAGAGTCGTACCCAAAAACATCTCTCATTTTAAAATGCCTCCTTTAATTCTTTCTAACATAGCAATTTGTTTGTCAGTAAGTTGAACGGGTAAAGCAGCTCTAGCTGTGAGTAGATGAGAAATTTGACAATACCTCTCCATTATTTCTGTTCTCCACACTGCGTTTTGCAAACTCTCTCCCCAAGTTATTAACCCATGATTTCTCAAAAGCAACACATATTTGCCTTTGCACAACCTTGCAATCTCTTTAGAAAGTTCTGCAGAACCTGGTATTAAAAACGGGATATCACAAATATCTCCTATCCATAAGATTGACTCTGGAGAGAGTGACTCAATAGGCATTTGATTTGTATAGGCATAAGAAGAGCTATAAGGTGGATGTGAATGAACCACAGCCTTTGCATTTGCATTTACATTATAAATGGCTAAATGAGAGTTAATTTCGCTAGAGGGACTACGATAACCAAAAACGATATCTCCTTTAAGATTACATACCACCATATCTTCCAATGTAAGCTCTCCTTTAGACATCATTGTAGGAGTAGTCATTATGAGATCTTCAGAAATTTTTAGCGATAGGTTGCCTCCATTTGCCTCTGTAAATCCTTTTTTCCAAACTAATTTTGAATATTTAGTAAGCTCTTTAGCCCATGTAGAAAACTCTAATGGCATAGATTTCATAATAATATAATTTAAATTATAACAAAGAGATAAGCGAGGTGATAATTTTTTCTAGTTTATGAGATGCTTCATTTGCTGCTTCTACCACATCGTCACCATCATTTACAAAATCTTCGGTAAAACTAAATGCCTCATTTGTGATTACTGATACTCCAAAAACTGGAATAGAAGAGTGTCTGGCTATAATCACCTCTGGTACTGTGCTCATTCCCACGGCATCGGCACCTATTGTTCTAAAGAAGTTATACTCTGCAGGAGTTTCATATGTGGGACCAGTACTAGCCAAATAGACACCTGTAAATACCTTAATGTTATGGCTTTTAGCAATATCTATTGCTTTTTTTATAAGGTCGGGATCGTATGGTCTAGTCATGTCAGGAAAACGTGGCCCAAACTCTTCTAAATTTGGTCCTACCAAGGGGTTTGGCATAAGATTGATATGATCTTTCAAAATCATTAAATCTCCAACTCTATAGTTAGGGTTAACTCCACCTGCAGCATTAGATACAATAAAGTAAGAGATGCCTAACACTTTCATAACCCTAGCAGGAAGTGTCACTTGATCCATACCATAACCTTCGTAATAGTGAAAACGACCTTGCATTGCAATTACAAATTTCCCACCTAAATAACCTGCAATCAGATTCCCTTTGTGGCCCATTGCAGTAGATTTTGAAAAATTAGGTATCTCTGTGTAGGGAATTACTATTTTATCTGTTATTTTTTCTGCCAATTCTCCTAAACCACTTCCAAGAACTATCCCAGCAAAGGGAACCTTTCCCTCGATTTTATCTGAAATAAATTTTGCCGAGCTATTAATGCGCTCTATATACTCTTTTGTCATATTATTATTTTTAAAATTCGTAGTTTTTTTGCTGTAAAACCTTTAAGAGAAGAACCTTATAAAAGTTTTACAAATAATCTATTTACGTTATCTATAATCTCTCTTTCTCCCTCTACTACTCGATTTCTCATTAATATTTTACCATCGCAAATAACAGTATCTACACAAGAACTATTGGCAGAGTAGATGAGATTCGCATATATATTAATATTGGGCGTAAACGCATAATTATCAATATCTATAATTGTAAGATCGGCCAAAGCTCCCTCTTTTATAACCCCTGTATTGAGGCCGAGAGCAGTGCTGGCATTTTTTGTAGAGAGATCCATCAACTCATTAATAGGCATTGCAATAGGATCGCCTCTCCATGCTTTTTGCACTAAAGCTGTTGTTTTCATAGCCTCTAACATATCCAAATTGTTAGAAGAAGCACACCCATCTGTTCCCAAAGTTACCGTAACACCACTATCTCTAAACTCGTTGTAACGAAATTTATAGCCCGATGCAATTTTAAGATTAGAATTTATATTGTGTACAACTGTTACCCCTCTTTTTGCTAAGATACTCATATCGTTATCGTCTATCCACAAACAGTGAGCGGCAATCACGTTAGGACCTAATACTCCCAATTTATCTAGATATGCAGTAGGTGTAAGCCCGTGCTTTGCAATTGATTCTCTGTTTTCATTCTCGGTTTCTGATAGATGTATATGTACAAATAACTCTCTCTCCCGAGCAAAATTACTACCCCAAATCAACATCTCTTCAGAAACGCTGTAAGGTGCATGCATGCCAACTGCAAACTTATTGAGAGGACCCCATTTTTTTGAGTTTTCCCAAGCAAGAGTACACTCTTCTTTTATTTTTTGAGCTTTAGACTTATCTCCAAGATCTAAAATAACATAGGGTTGAACAGATCTCAGTCCCATTTCTGAAGTTGCTTTAACTGCAGCTTCTAGATTCCAATATTGGTCATTAAAAAAGGTAGTTCCCGTTTTTAACATCTCTAAACAAGCCAATTTTGTCCCCCAATAGACTAATTGATCGTCTAATTTTTGCTCAGTTGGCCATATCTTATCGTAAAGCCAATCTTTGAGTAACATATCTTCTCCTATACCTCTCATTAGAGTCATAGCAGCATGAGTATGCATATTCATAAAACCCGGAATTACTGCCTTACCTCTACCATCTATCACATCACAAGAGGCGCACTGCAATAAAGGAGCTATTTTCTCAATCTTATTACCTTTTACAAGAATATCAAATTTGTTATTATTTAAAAGGATATCTTTAATTAATATTTTACTTTCCATGTAACTAACCAAATTTCACAAAAATAGTTAAATTTAACTGGAATAGGAAAAAGCAAAATAATTTTTAAATGATAACTTTGTATAAAAAATGAGAATTCTGTGGCTTGATATAAACTCCTCTTATTCACACTCTTCTTTAGCAATACCAGCTTTAGACGCACAACTTTCCAACTCGCAAAGAGAACAGCATGAATGGAAAATGTTGAGTGGAAATCTAAAATCAGGTTCGGGGTGGATTATAAACCAAATTCTGGATTTTGGCCCAGATATCATACTCACTACGGTTTGGTTATACAACCATCTGTTTTTGAGAGAGATATTAATGAGAGTGCACGCTTTAAGACCTCAAATAAGGGTTGTTTTGGGAGGGCCCGAATTTTTAGGCGATAACTCATTATATTTAAAAGAGAACAGGTATGCCGAGGCACTTTTTAGAGGAGAGGGAGAAGAGGTTTTCTCCTCCTTTATTGAATCCATTGACAATCCTAGTGAATGCTACAACCAAAAAGGTTTTTGCTATCTAGATAAAGAAGGAAATTATATAGATAACGGAGAGGCTACAGTCTCTAATTTTACAGCCCTTAATCCACCAGAAAGTTCAGTTTTTTTTAACTGGAAAAAGCCTTTTGTTCAAATAGAGACCTCAAGAGGGTGCTTTAACAAATGCACTTTTTGTATTAGTGGAGGAGTAAGAAAAATTGAAGACATCCCAGAGAACACTCTTCGTGAGAGAGTTCAAAATGTATATAATAAAGGGATTAGAGAGATTAGAATTCTGGATAGGACTTTTAATGCCAACCCTAAGCGAGCTCTAAAACTAATTTCTATTTTTAGAGAGTTCAACCAAGAGATTGAATTTCATTTAGAAGTTCACCCTTCACTTCTTAACAAAGAGCTAGAAGCCGCTATAAAATCCACTCCTGCTGGAGTGTTACACTTTGAAGCGGGTGTGCAGAGCTTGCAAGATAAAGTTTTGAATTTTTGTGAGCGACATGGAGATTCGCAAAGTACCCTTGAGGGAGTAAGGTTTTTTTCAAAAATAATGAATCACGAGGTTCATACAGATCTCATTGCTGGCCTCCCCTACTATTCTTACAAACAACTTATAGAAGATTTAAAAATACTTTTAGAAATCTCTCCAGACGAAATTCAGTTAGAGTTACTCAAACTTTTACCTGGTACAAAATTAAGAGAGCAAGCTCACTCAACTGGATTAAAATTCTCACCTCTACCTCCTTATGAAATCCTTGAAACTCCATGGATAAGCTATAAAGAGTTAGAGTTGTCGGTAGCTCTCTCTAGAATTCTTGATATCTACTACAATCACTCTATTTGGCAACAAACTTTTATAGATACAGCTCTACAAAATCACTTTTTCCTTGAGCAGTTCGCTCTCTATTTTATCGAAAAAAACTATACTCACAGCTTAAATAGAGAGAAGAGGGGGCTTATAATTTGGGAGTTTTGCTCTCTCTACTTTAAGGAAGCTTTACCGTCAATTGCAACAACATCGATGAAAAATGACCTATCCTTTCACACTGGTCCAGGGCTTTTATCTAAACAGTGGAAATATGGCGACCTTATGCATAATCCGCTTTTTCA